>QILY01000144.1 GCA_003232155.1 Maribacter sp. | reverse complement strand
CCAAAACCTCCTGTAGGTACAGCTACTACCCTACCTATATTATTGTTTTGACAACTCATAGCTGTCTCATTGGCAACAACTGAAAGTAGTGTTGCAGCTTCTTCTATTACTAAAGATGTGCTATCGGTACAATTGGTATCATTATCTGTAACATTTATGATATAGGTTCCTGCTCCTAATCCAGTAATCGGAATTTCTAAATTACTGCTGGTACCACTAAGTGATGTACCTGGACCTGTAATGGTATAATCATAATCTGTAGCAAAACCATCAACAAGGAAAGCTCCATTCCCGTCTGTATCAGTTGGGCATACCCTTCTATCACCTCCAGATCTTACTCTAGCCCGTATAGTACTAAAGCCACCAGTTGTAAAATTGGCAGGGTACGTGCAACCGTTTGCATCTGTTATTTCAAATTGGTAAGCGGTATTTAAATTTAAATTAGGAAAAACATTACCTGGTTGGGTCAATGAAATAGGTGATATAATGGCATACTGCGTAATCGCAACTCCACTTGTTACATTAATAGTAATTCTACTAGTACCTAATGCACAATCTAATAGATCCTGTACAAAATCAATGGCCGAAGGTTCTTCTGGGTTATTAATAACAATGAGGGACAATGCTTGGGCACATCCTGAATCATCACGTACATAGGGTACATATGTGCCTGGCGCCAAGCCTGTAAAACTTGTTCCTGATTGATACGTAACATTATCTATACTGTATTGATATCCTGTACCAGAACCTCCACTTGTAGCTCCTGCATCAAAATCAATAATACCACCTCCATTAATACAGGTATAATCTTGGGTTCTTGATGCGGCACCTGTAACGCTTCCTTGAGAGCTTACCGTAACAGGTGGCAATGTTAAAGTACATTCAAAACCTCCCTGAAAATAACGTATTCCTATTGTGTTGTATGTATCGTCTGCAACGGGTAAAACCTGTGATGAGCTCCATGGATCTGCGCTATCTGCCCTGTACTCAATATTAAATCCTTGAGAATCAGTAACTGTAAATTCTATTCTAGCACCGCCATTGGCACAAGTACCATCAACGCCAATTGCAGAAACTACTGGAGGTACCAACTCTGCAACATATTCTGATTTTATTGCTGTACAACCTGAAGCATCAGTAATAGAAAAAGTATAGGTGCCTTCAGAAGGAACCATATAGGTGTCGGTAGAAGCGAATGTACCACCTGAATTTCCACCGTCACTAACCGTATAACTATATGGTGGTGACCCTCCGGTTATTGAAATATCAATAGCTACACTTGTAATGGTAGCACAGCCAAAGCTTTCACCATTAGTATTGGTCACTACATCAATAGGATTTAAGCCGTTTCCGATAATAATAGGGTTACCCGAAGTATCCAAATCTTGTATTGGCGCAGGTATTCCATTGGGAATATCTTCTTGACATTCATTTGTTTCAACTTTAACTGAATACGTGCCAGGGCTCACAGTACTAAATGTATGCGTGTTGCTAGCTAGGGTTGATGTAAATTCAATTTCAGCACCATTTTCATCGAGCAATGTAAAAACATAGGGGCCCACATTGTTAGGAAGCACCTCAACATCAATACTGCCGGCTTCACCTGCACATAAAGCATCAGTAAAAGTTACATTGATATCAATATTTTCTTCAAAAATTTCTATAACAGGATAAGCATATACACAAACATCGCCTGGAATATCCAATCTAGTATCTATAATGTACCTGCCGGGCGATAAATTTGAAAATACCGAAGATGATTGATATGGACCAAAAGTAGGATTGCCTTCCTCACGAATACGAAATACATAACTGTTAGGAAGCCCCGTAAGTTCAATTCTACCTGGGTTATTACATATAAAATCTGTTTTCAGGAATGTTTGAGTAATAGTACTTTTGATAACTTCAAAATAAAACACCGTACCATCTGCTACTACTCTAAACTCTGCACCATCAGTAGCTGAAATAGCACTTGCATCTAAATCATATGTTGGTGAGGTAGAAACTTGGGTATAACAACTATTAGTAGTATTTGGACATATTTCATTGGTATCAGGAGTACATGAACCACCCAGTTGTTCCCATGAAACATTTGAATATGGGCCTCCCGATAAGCTTATTAGTCTGTCATCGGCATCACCACAAAGAATAAAACGGGCAATGGTAAAACCATTATCACTACAACCACCCGTATCATCTGCCCCTTGAATGATAGTCATCAACATAGGAGCTGCTATACCAACAGCTGTATTATTTTTGATTATTTTGTTTCGTGAACTCGAAGTAGATAACTCCTTAGGAGTTGTATCGATTGCTGAAACGACTTCAGAAATTAGCTCGTAAACTTTTGTATTAGCTAGGGCCGAAGTACATACTACTGAAATACCTATCAATAATATTACATACAATGCGTAACGTTGTTTCTTTGGGAGCATAGGTTAGTATTAGGCAAAAACATCCGTGATTTGGGAATCCAGAATATTTTTTAGTGTAATTGTTTAAACTTATAAAATCTCTTTATATTTAATCTCTCTAGATTAATGTGTCATTAAATAATATTAATTTTAACGTATGGATATAAGAAATAGTGTGTTATTTATTTGCTTTTTCGTTGTAACGCTTAATTTTTCTTGCGCGCAGAAATCTAAAAACCAAGTAAATATTCCTTCTGAAGTTCCTTTTTCAGCTATGCTTTTCATCGATGAGCTACAGATTCCATGGGGTATGGCGTTCTTACCAGATGGTAGCATGTTAGTGACCGAAAAATCAGGCGAACTCATTCTTTTTAAAAATGGAAAAAAAATTAAAATCTCAAATATTCCTGAAGTTTACCAAAGAGGTCAAGGTGGACTCTTAGATATCGAGTTACATCCTGATTATCAGAACAATAAGTGGATTTATATCTCATATTCCTCTTCTGAAGGAAAAGGAAAAGGAGGTCATACGGCAATAATGCGTGCGAAATTAGAAGGTAATTCACTGACTAATAATGAATTACTATACAAAGCAGGGCCAAATACAACGAAAGGACAACACTTTGGCTCTCGTATAGAATTTGATAACGACGGATATCTGTATTTCTCTATTGGCGAACGTGGTGCGCGTGATGTAAATCCGCAAGATATTACCCGTGATGGGGGAAAGATCTATAGAATACATGATGACGGAAGAATTCCTAACAACAACCCTTTCGTTGGTTCGAATGATGCAAAAACTGCTATATATAGTTATGGCCACCGAAATCCGCAAGGCTTGATAAAACACCCTGATACCGGAGCTATATGGAACCATGAACATGGTCCACGCGGTGGTGATGAAATCAATATCGTAAAAGCTGGTGCAAACTATGGTTGGCCAATGGTCACCTATGGTATTAATTATAGTGGAACATCAATAACAGATAAGAAAAAAATGGATGGTATGGAGCAACCTATACATTATTGGACGCCTTCAATAGCCCCTAGCGGTATGGCGTTTATAACATCTGATAAATATGGTGATTGGAAAGGGAGCTTACTAGTAGGCTCATTATCTTTTCAATATCTGGAGCGTCTAGAAATGGACGGTACAAAAGTAATTAAACGTGAAAAACTAATGCCTAATCTAGGTAGGGTTCGCGATGTAAAAGAAGGCCCTGATGGACTGATCTATGTAGCCATAGAGGGTAGGGGGATTTATAAATTGGTTCCTAAAAAATAATCAATTTGCTTCTGTTGTCCGGTCGAGCATTTATAACTATTCCTAACAAAAACAAATTCTATTATCGCCTTGAATCTATAGCTTTTTTTACTGAACCATACTTCTTAAGAAGTTCTTCTGCTTCTTGATAGCCAATTCCTAAACCTTCCATAACATATCTTGTACCACGATTAACCAATTTGTCATTGCTTAATTGCATATTGACCATCTTATTCCCTTTAACCCTTCCAATTTTTATCATTAGAGCCGTAGAAATCATATTTAGCACTAATTTTTGTGAAGTACCACTTTTCATACGGGTGCTTCCGGTAACAAATTCAGGGCCTACGTTAACAGCCATAGAAATATCGGCCAATTCAGCTAAAGGCGAACTTGGGTTATTTGTAATGCCTCCAGTAAGTAAACCATTTTTTTTTGCATCGGTCAAACCACCCAATACGTATGGCGTAGTACCTGAAGCTGCAATACCTACAACTACATCATCAGAATTTATGTGGTGCTCCATTAAATCTTTCCAAGCCTGTACCCTGTCATCTTCGGCATTTTCCACTGCTTTTCGAATAGCGGAGTCACCACCTGCAATAAGTCCCACTACCCTTTCATGGGGCATTCCAAAAGTAGGCGGAATTTCAGAGGCATCTAAAACCCCTAACCTTCCACTAGTTCCTGCACCAATATAAAATAAACGCCCTCCTTTATCAAATCGTTCAGTCAATGCATCAACAAGTTTGGTGATCTGGGGTATAACCAAAAAAACAGCATCAGCTATTTTTTGATCTTCTTCATTCATTTTTTGTAGGATGGATGTTGTATCCATCAACTCTAAATTATCATGATTAGAAGAAGTTTCAGTGATTTTTATATAATCCATAGAAATTATAAAAGACGAATATCGTGGTTTCTAAATAGATTTAAAAGATTATTTTCAGGTGCTAGCTCGGTCACCATAGTATTAATAGCATTTATATCGCATGTTTTAAAGCGGTGTTGCGAGTTCAACTTTTCTGATATACACAAGAGTACCATTTTTTTAGCAGCTTTGATTACTGCTTTTTTAACTTGAACAATATCCCAATCAAATTCTGTAAGACCATGAAGCACGTCTACATAGCCCGTACCTATAAAACTGTAATCTACATTGATTTCGGATAAATTATGAACAGCATTGGCACCCATTGAAATTTGAGCATCTTTTGAGATTTTACCGCCTATAAAGATAACCTCAACATTGGGTTTGTTCAATAGTTCAAAGGCCACAGGAAGACTCAATGTAAAACAGGTCAATTGTAAATCATCAGGAATCAATCTTGCTAACTCCAAACAGGTGGTACCACCATCTATAAAAATCACACCTCCGTTCCTCAATAAATGGCTTGCTTTTTCTGCAATCACAATTTTTTGCTCTAAAGCGTACGTATTGGTATTTCGTTTACTCTGATTTGTAAAACCAAGCGAAATAGCCCCTCCATGTACTTTACGTAATTTATTTTCTGCATCAAGTTCTTTTACATCGCGGCGAACTGTATCAATCGACACTTCTAAAATTTCAGCAATATCAGTAAGCAACACCCTATTATGTAGTGCAACTTCACTCAAAATAGTTTGTTGCCTCTCTTCTTTTAACATAAAAAATAATTAGTACTACAAAGATAGAAAATAAATCGATATGCCGTTTTCTACAGTTATAATATTAGCTGGTTATTAAAAAAGCATAAAATAGCAAAATAAAAAGCATAAAACGGCAAAATAATATTTTTTAGTATATATTTGCCTTAATTTTTAATGTTTTTAAAATAGTATCATGACCGAAGTTTCTGCAAAATCTAAAATGATGAATTACCCTTCTGATGATGAGTCACAAAAATTTGAAAAAATTAATACCATTATTTATGAAAGCTCTCAAGAGGCTTCATTTTTTGTTGCTAATGAAATTGCCGAATTGATTCGACAAAGACAAAAACAAGGAAAAAATGTGGTATTAGGTCTGGCAACAGGCTCTACACCTACTAGGGTTTATGCCTTTTTAGTAAAATTCCATAAGGAAGAAGGACTGAGTTTTAAAAATGTAATTACATTCAATTTAGATGAGTACTTTCCTATGGCTCCAGATTCTATCCATAGTTATGTGCGTTTTATGAACGAGCATCTGTTTGACCATATAGATATTAAAAAAGAAAACATCAATATACCTAATGGAACTTTGGATAAAGAAGATGTTCGTGAGTTTTGCAACGATTATAAAAAGAAAATAGCAGCAAGTGGTATTGATATTCAAGTATTGGGTATTGGTAGAACAGGACATATTGGGTTTAATGAACCAGGGTCTTCTTTAAAAAGTAAAACCCGTATGGTGCGTTTAGACCGTGTTACCAGATTAGATGCTGCAAGTGACTTTTTCGGACTTGAAAATGTACCTTCTAAAGCAATAACCATGGGTGTTGGTACAATTATGGCAGCTAAACGTATCATATTAATGGCGTGGGGAGAAGGTAAAGCTGGAATTTTAAACCAATCTGTCGAGGGAGAAATTAAAGAATCAATACCTGCAACCTTCCTGCAACACCATGACAATTGTGATTTCATCGTAGATTACGCAGCAGCTTCTGAACTTACAAGAATAGCCACACCTTGGTTGGTAACCGAATGTGATTGGACAGATAACTTAATCAAAAAAGCTACCATCTGGTTATCAGAAAAACTAAACAAAGCCATTTTAAAATTGACTAACGAAGATTATAATGAACATGGCATGGGAAGTTTAGTTGCTGAAATAGGTTCTGCAGAACATATAAACTTAAAAGTCTTCAATCAATTACAACGTACAATAACCGGTTGGCCAGGAGGTAAACCAAATGCCGACGACAGCAGTCGACCTGAACGTAAATCCCCATACCCAAAGACATCTTTGATTTTTAGCCCTCATCCAGATGATGATGTTATCTCTATGGGTGGTACTTTATTACGATTGGTAGACCAAGGACATGAAGTACACGTTGCCTACCAAACTTCTGGTAATATTGCCGTATTTGATGATGAAGTAATCCGTTTTCTAGACTTTGCTACTGATATACAAGAAAACAACACCCAACTACATGAAGAGTTCAAAAGGGTTTGTGAATTTTTAAGCAATAAATCGCCAGGGCAGATAGACAGCCCTGAAATTCAAAAAATAAAAGGATTCATTCGAAAAGGGGAAGCTTTGGCCGCTTGTCGCTATTGTGGCGTTAATGAAAGTAACGCACATTTTCAAAACTTGCCCTTTTATGAAACTGGTACGGTCAAGAAAAAACCACATTCAGAAGCAGATGTACAATTGACCTATGATCTATTAAATAAAATACAGCCCCATCAAATCTTTGCTGCTGGCGATCTATCTGACCCACACGGCACACATCGTGTATGTCTTGAAATAATATATGCAGCTGTAGCTAGATTGGTAAAAGAAAAAGCAGATTGGATAAATGATTGTTATTTATGGCTCTACCGTGGTGCTTGGCAAGAATGGGATATTGCAGATATGGAAATGGCCGTACCCATTGGCCCCAAGGATATGGAACGTAAAAAGAATGCTATTTTTAAACATCAGTCCCAAAAGGATGCCGCAATGTTTCCAGGTAATGATAGTCGTGAATTCTGGCAACGAGCAAAGCAGCGAAACACAGAAACCGCTAAAAAATATAATTCTTTAGGCATGGCAGAATACGAAGCTATGGAGAGTTTCGTTCGGTATAAGTTTAATTAAATAATCCTCGGGGCTATGCCCACGAGGCATTTAGCGGAAGAAAGTTTTTTGTTGGATCTACCCCCCTTCCTTCTGGAGAGCCTGCCCCGAATTCACTTCGGGGGAGACCCAGGGAGGACAATCTGGCAAAATGGTGTTCTTTTAAACAGAAAAGGGAAATTTGTCGTGCACACAGATAAACCTACTTAAAGTAAACTTATATTTTTATTTGCAAACTCTTTCAATTTAACATCTGTGGGGTTTAACTCCGTGATTAAAATATCAATATCTTCTATCTCACATATTTTATAACGCTTACTAGAATTCAACTTTTCGGAAATTGAGGGGGAAACAATTTTTTTTGAAGCTTTGATCATTGCTTTCTTCATTTGAACAATTTCCCAGTCAAACTCGGTTATACCTTCGCTACTATTAATACTATTGGTTCCTAAAAAGCATATATCTGCCTTTATTTGTGACAACGTATTAATAGCAAGGCCCCCAACAGTTATTTGGGAATTATTAGATAGTTTCCCGCCAATAAAAATAGTCTCTATATGAGGTTTGTTCAACATTTGTATTGCCACCTGCAAGCTAGGTGTAAAACAAGTTAACTGTAACCGTGGTGGTATTAACTTGGCAACCTCTACATTGGTAGTGCCACCACTTAGTAAAATTACTTGACCGTCTTTTAATAACTGTATTGCCTTTTTAGCAATATGCTTTTTACTATCTAGCGCATAAATATCATGAACTACAGCATTATAGTTGTTAAAACCAAGAGATATTGCCCCTCCATGAACTTTTTTAAGTTTTTTAGCATCGTGTAATACTTTTATATCTCTACGAATAGTATCCAGAGAGACATCCAAGAGTTCTGCCAAATTAGTTAGTAATACCCTATTATGTATCCTTACCTCGTTTAAGATAATTTGATGCCTTTCTTCTTTTAGCATGATTTACGTTGGTGGTTAGGTATAAAATACGCAAAGTATACAAATAATTTTAAAAATATCGCAAAAACAATTATAGTTGCAATATTTTGCGTATTTTTATAAAAGTATTAAAGAAGGTTTTGTGTTTTTTTCATAAACCTCGTAATACACTAACTCATTTAAATTATTAATTAACTATTCACTCTATGAAAAAAATCAATCAAATCGGAGGAAAGTTGCCACATCCAATATTATCATTACTTTTTATGATAGTATGCAACATTACCTTGGCACAAGCAACACAATATTCCTTTACGGGGAATGTTACGGATGAGGGTAATGGAAGTCCAATTCCAGGAGCATCAATTTTTATTGCTAATACCACTATAGGTACAGTAACAGACTTTGATGGTAATTATTCTTTTAAAGCAACCTTAGAAAGTGGTGATTACACACTGGTAACTAGTTATTTAGGTTATGCCACCAAAAAGAACGTTTTCACGGTAGGTGCTTCTTCTGAAATAATTAACAATATTTCCCTTAAAGAAGATTTACTTAATCTAGATGAAGTAATTGTAACAGGTAATACAATTGGTGTAAACAAAAGAACACTTGGTAATGCAATATCATCTGTAAAATCTGAAGACTTGGTAAATAATGGTGCAACGGCCATAGATCAGGCTATTGCAGGAAAAGTTGCTGGAGCATTGGTGCAGCAAAATTCTGGTGACCCTGCCGGTGGTATCAGCATACGTTTAAGAGGGCCAAGTACGGTACTCGGAAATTCAGACCCTTTGTATATTGTAGATGGCATCATTATTAGTAACTCTAGTAATCAACTAATCGATTTAGGTGGTAATGCACAAAATAGGTTAGCTGATCTAAACCCCAATGATGTAGAACGTATAGAAATTATTAAAGGTGCTGCAGCAGCTGCTATTTACGGCTCTAGGGCAAGTAATGGTGTTGTACAAATATTTACCAAAAGAGGTAAATCTGGCGAGCCACGTTTCAGTTTTTCTACTAATGTTAGAGTGAACGAGCTAAGAAAAAAGATAGACTATAATACTGTACCTTTAGCTTGGGTTAATCCTTTTGACCGTAATGATCTAGCAACAGTTCCTGTAACTAGATTCGACCTTCAGGATGGATTTTTCGGTTCTGGTTTTGGTGTTGAAAACTACATATCCGTAGCTGGTGGTAACGATAAAACATCATATTTTATATCAGCTTCACAATTAGATAATGAGGGTATTATTAGAAATACAGATTTCAGGAGAGTAGGTTTTAAAACCAATATAACACAAAAAGCATTTGACTGGCTGACTATAAATGCGGGGTTTAACTTTATAAGAAGCCAAAGTAAAGATATCCCCAACGGAGGTATAAATGCTGCATATGGTGCAATTACTGGATTTCTTTTCAGCGAAAACTCGGTAAACCCATTTCCAAATGAATCTGGAGTTTTTCCAGTAACCTCTTTACTAGTTCCTAGAACAAACCCTTTAGAAGCAGTTGACAGATTTGATTTTGGTCAAAAAACCAACCGTTTTATTACCAGCGTTTCTTTAGATGCAAAAATTGCGGAAGGCCTATCTGCTAACTACACCTTAGGTATAGATTATTTTAATCAGTCTGCCTCAGCATTTATTCCATTAAACAATACATCTCCTAATGGTGATGGTTTTGCCCGTAGATCGGATATTAACAACTTTCAATACAATAGTGATTTAAACCTATCCTATAAATTTGATATAAGCCAAGATATTTCATCTACTACAACTGCTGGTGGCTCTTGGCAGTATGAAGAATTTGATATAATTAGCATAAGCGCCGATGGTCTCCCTCCTATTGTACAGACAGCGGAAAGTGGCAGCCTGTTAGCACAAGGAGAGAATAGGTCTCAAATTACATACTGGGGCTCTTTTTTACAACAATCATTTAGTCTTTAAGAATGGACGGCGCATCTACTTTTGGTGAAAATGAAAGAAACCAATTGTTTGCAAAAGCAAGTGTTTCCTATATTTTATCCGAAGAGGATTTTTGGGAAAATACTTTTGGTGATGTATTTAATGTATTTAAACTTAGAAGTTCTTGGGGACAAGCAGGTAACTTAACCGCCCTTAGCGCTTTTCAACGTTTTACACTTTTAAGCCCGGGTGCCATTAACGGCTCTCCCAGTTTAATACAAAATAGACAACAAGGAGATTTAAATATAGCTCCGGAACGTCAAGAAGAATTTGAATTTGGTTTTGACGCTGGTTTCTTGAACAACAGATTGTTGAGTTTACCTATTACAAACAAAATGTAACAGACTTACTTTTACCAAGAGAACTAGCACCATCTTCTGGCTTTGGTTCCAGAATTGAAAACGTTGGTAATCTAGAAAATAAAGGGGTTGAACTTTTGATAAAGGGCTCTCCCATAAAAACAAAAGACTTTTCTTGGGACATCACCGCTACTTACTCCAAAAATGAGAATACTGTAACCAGTGTCGCTGGCGGCGGACAATTTGCTTTAGCTGGGAGTTTTGCTACCAATTTTGTAATTGAAGGACAACCATTAGGTGTTTTTTACAGACAATTTTATGCAAGGGATGCAGATGGCAGTATTTCTTTAGATGCTGATGGGTTTCCTTTTAGGGGAACAACAGAAGATGGATCATCCTCTAAGGTTATAGGCGACCCAAATCCAGATTGGTTCGGTTCTTTAATTAACGAGTTTTCTTATAAAGGATTTTCATTAAGGGTACAGCTTGATGCTGTACAAGGTTTTGATGTATTCAACTGGAACAGAAGATTACTGGACAATGTTATTTTTGGTGGCGGCTTCAATGTTGGCCAAGAGCTATTGGGCAACAGACCAAAAGGTTTTGGTGGCGCACAAGCCGGTATTTTTGAAGAATTTGTAGAAGACGGTTCTTTTGTGAAATTAAGGGAATTGGCTATTAGCTATGACCTTAAATCGCCCTTTAAATCTATAGATAACATTAAATTAAGCCTTATCGGAAGGAACTTATTTTCATGGGACAACTATAGTGGTTGGGATCCAGAAATAAATACTGCCGGACAAAGTAATGGTGTAAGAGGTTTTGATTTTGGTGCCGTGCCTATTCCAAGAACCTATCAATTTGGTATTAATGTCAATTTTTAAAAATAAAAAAATGAGATACAATAAAATATATAAAATAGTAGCAGTGTCTATGTCAGTAACTTTATTGACATTTACATCTTGCGAAACCGATTTTGATAATCCTAATGATGCAACTGAGGAACAAGCATTTTCTTCGAGGGAAGGCATATTGGCAACCGCTGTAGGCCTACAACAACTATATTCTACAACTGGCATTCGTTGGATTGTAGAGACGCCTGCGATAACTACCCGTGAAGGCGGAATTACAACTACATTTCAAAACTTGATAGAATTAGAAGATGGTGGTACTGCACTACCAAATTTTAATTCTAATGTACAGTCATTATGGTCTACAATGTTGCGTGTTATTAAAATAGCCGAAGATATTGAGGCAAATGTGGCAAATATTGAGCTAGACCCAGGTACGCAAAGTGCTCTTATAGCCCATTCTACATTATTTAAAGCAATGGCCATAGGTAGTTTAGCGCAAAATTACGAGCAAGCTATATTACAGACAAATAATGATAATAATGCGACTTTTACGCCTAGGATTCAAGCTTTTCAAGCGGCAATAGATTTGTTGAACGAAGCAAAAGCTACCATAGCTGCAACTCCCATATCATCTGAGTTTGTAGACGAAGTAACTTTAGGCAATATTGATATTGCCAGTACAATTGATGCTATGTTAGCACGTTACAACTTATTTGCAGGCAACTATGACCAAGCAATTAGTATTGCCAGTAGCCTAGATTTAAGTGTAACTTCTTCTTTCGTCTATGACAATATCAACTTAAATCCAATATTCAATAGAGTTTTCCTTAATGGTATTTCAAACTTTAAACCTAGAGATAATTTTGGTTTACCAGCAGAATTTGTTTTTGACGCTGCAGATGGTAGACTAGCTTTTTATTTAGTACCGTTAGATGAAACAAACCAAAATGGGCTACCTATTGAGGATTTAGCAGGATTCTTTAACGTAAATATAGGTCCTATACCCTTGTATATTCCAGATGAAATGAATTTAATAATTGCAGAAGCCAATCTAAGAAAAAGTTCTCCGGACATAGCTGCGGCAACTACCGCTATAAATGCCGTACGAACAGACAATGATGACCCATTTGGCATAAATGCAAATATTGCTGCTTATTCTGGTGATGTTACAATAGAGGCACTGCTAAATGAAGTATATCAAAATAGAAGAGCCGAACTTTATTTAACAGGCTTAAGCTTAGAAGATAGCAGACGTTTTAATAGACCGGAACCAAGCGGAGCTTCAATGATATTTTCTGAGGAAAGAAACAGAAATTTTTATCCTTATCCAGATTTAGAACGCAACAATAATCCAAATACTCCGGATGACCCTAGTATATAGTTTAAGTTAGTTTAATCTAAAAAGACCTACATTTAATTTTTATGAATGCTAGGTCTTTTTTCTATACTAAAACTGGCTAAAACCCATCTACATAAAAAAGACAAAAAGTGAGGGCAAAATGATTATTTTTATCCGTATAAAATAAAAGATGAAATTTTCCCAGATCCCACCGCTTACAAGCAATATACCCAGCCAAATCAAACTTTAGAGGACTGGCGGTGTAGTAATGTGGATTCTCTGGTGAAAAAACTAATTTAAAAGAAGTTTATGAAGGGCAGCGATTCTTTTTTGATTTCAAAAAAACGAATCAAAAGAAAAAACAAATAACTATAACCTTAAATCCGCAAGAGTGTTCGTTACGAAAAGCCAAAATGTATGTTAGTATTGGCGTAGCGCAGAAAAAAGTGACGCAGACTTATCACTTGTTATGGTGAGTAAGTTTTTACGAGCACCTGCCTGCCGGCAAAGGCAGGTTCCCAATAATGACGTACAGTTTGGTTTTGCAGT
>QILY01000312.1 GCA_003232155.1 Maribacter sp. | reverse complement strand
GCCTTATTGAATTTGGCGGAAAGAGCAGGTTTCGTGAAATTGTGGGCGCAAAAGCAGGGGAAGAGGCGCACCATATCATTCCTTGGGCTTTAATAAAATCAGATGTAGTACAGAAAGCCGCTGAATGGGGCTTTCACATGAACGCCAAATTAAATGGCACCCCGTTGAAAAAGCTTTTTAAAGGTATAAGTGGGGTACATGGGTACCACCCCAAGTACAATGATTATGTTCGGAAGAGGATGGAAGATTGGATTGATAAAAACCCTGGTTATTCTGCTGATAAGGCAAGGTTTTTTCTTGAAAATGAACTGATTCCCGAATTGTTTGAATTAATCGAACAAGCTAAAAGGTCAGGTCTTAGTTTAAATGATTTTTTTAGAAATTTATGATAGCTTTGTAATATGAAATATCTAGAATTCGGCTGTTCCACAGAACCATCGGTAATTGGTGAGTACCCACAATGTAGTCTAAAAAAGGGCGTAGACCTATGGGCAGAAAATGGATATACAATGGTACGCTGGAATGAATTTCCAGACTTTGTTCCATATGTTGAACTGGTATTAAATTCAAAAGCAAAATGGACCGATATCCTATCGTCTGTTGTGGGTCATGGTTTCATCATAAACAACCGTGTGAAATCAATTTTAGAAGGGCATAACCTACCTGCAAGGGCTTTTTATCCCGTTAAGGTCCATTCCGGTGATTCATCAAGAGATTATTATTGGTTTCATTATATCAACAACGATTTTTGGGATTGGGTGGATCAAGATAGGTCAAAACTTTTCCTCCGCCACCTTTTTCCCGACAAACGTTCTCAGGTTTTAGGCGAGGCAGATCTTTCCCTATCTACCGAAGGGCTGGTCGACCTGTCTAGGAACAAACCGAGATTGACCGATTACTATTGGGAGAAGTTGGTGTTGAACAATAATTTTCCTGATTTGGATTTTTTTAGAACCTTATTTCCGAGCAGGCATACTGTAATAAGCCAACGGCTTTTGAATGCTTTTGAAGAATCGGGCATTACGGGCTATGAAACAAAAGATTTTTGTGAGGTTGTAAATTGAATAAAAGTTTTGCAACCATGTAGAACTGTTGACCATGATTTGTTTTTCCGTGCCGATATGAGCGGGCGTACTACGGTTTGGAATACGGGCGTGATGATCGCACCGGCGAGGGGGTTTGGGCTATGGGAGAGAAAAAACCCTGGTTATTCTGCGGAAAATGCAAGGTTATTTCTTGAAATGAATTGATTCCCGAATTGTTGGGATTAATCGAACAAGCTAAGAGGTCAGGTCTTAGTTTAAATGATTTTTTTAGAAATTTATGATAGATTGTAAAGCATATGGTAGGGAATATGCTCAGCCGGTGGACGAACTTCTTAACCGAAGATGGGGAAAAAACTTGGCGTAATCGAGAGGAAGAATTTAAAGATCCCTATAGTTCAAAATCTGAAATGATTCAAGCTTGGGAAAAAGGTTGGCAATGTTTGTTTAATGCCCTAAACACTATCGACAAGGACAACTTCGATTCAAAAATTAAAATTAGAAATGAAGCGCACACCGTTTATGAAGCTGTAAACCGGCAATTGGCCCATTATGCGAATCACGTAGGACAAATCGTATTTATCGGTAGAATGATTAAAGGAAATGAATGGGTTTCATTGTCCATTCCAAAAGGGGGTTCAGAAGAATTTAACCAAGAAAAATTTAGTGGGTAAAGTATCATTTTCTAATTCTGAGACTTTTGAAATTTGAATTTTCTCCATCAATATTTATAACATTTTTTTGGAATTCGGTTCTTGGTATTTGGCACTTGATTTACGTACTTTTGCAGCTGCTAAGCGTAAAGCTTATTTTAAACTTTGATTCTATAAAAATATGAGCAATTTCGATCTTATTGTTTTGGGTAGTGGCCCTGGAGGATATGTAACAGCCATTAGAGCTTCACAATTAGGCCTTAAAACCGCCATAATAGAAAAAGAAAGCCTCGGAGGAGTATGCCTAAATTGGGGATGCATACCTACCAAAGCATTATTGAAATCCGCTCAAGTTTTTGAATATTTACAACATGCTAATGATTACGGTCTGGTAGCAGAAGGTGTTGATAAAGATTTTGATGCCGTTGTTAAAAGAAGTCGTGATGTTGCTGATGGCATGAGCAAGGGTGTTCAATTTTTAATGAAGAAAAATAAAATTGAAGTTATCAATGGCTACGGAACCTTAAAACCCGGAAAGAAAATTTCTGTGAAAGGTGAAGATGGTAAGGAGACTGAATATAGCGGAAATAATATCATTATTGCTACCGGAGCTAGAAGTCGTGAACTACCAAGCTTACCACAAGATGGAAAGAAAATAATTGGCTATCGCGAAGCCATGACCTTAGAAAAGCAGCCAAAGAAGATGATTGTTGTTGGCAGTGGGGCTATTGGTATTGAATTTGCTTATTTCTATAACTCAATGGGTACTGAAATAACCGTTGTTGAGTATTTACCTAGAATTGTTCCTGTTGAAGATGAAGATGTTTCAAAACAATTAGAACGTAGTTTCAAAAAAGCTGGAGTAAAAATTATGACCTCAGTAGAAGTTACAGGTGTAGATACTTCTGGTGATGGAGTAAAAGTTACTGTAAAAACAGCAAAAGGAGAGCAAATTCTAGAAGCTGATTTGGTGCTTTCTGCAGTAGGTATCAAAACAAATATTGAAAACATAGGTCTTGAAGCTGTTGGTATTGCAACAGATAGGGACAAAATATTAGTAAACGGTTTTTACCAAACCAACATACCTGGTTATTATGCCATTGGCGATGTTACGCCTGGCCAAGCTTTAGCTCACGTAGCTTCTGCCGAAGGTATTCTTTGTGTTGAGAAAATTGCCGGCATGCATGTTGAAGTATTGGATTATGGCAATATTCCTAGCTGCACATATTGCTCTCCTGAAATTGCTTCGGTAGGACTCACAGAAGCACAAGCCAAAGAAGCTGGTCATGATATTAAAGTTGGTAAATTTCCTTTCTCAGCTAGTGGTAAGGCAAATGCTTCAGGCTCTTCCGATGGTTTTGTAAAAGTAATCTTCGATGCCAAATATGGCGAATGGTTAGGTTGCCATATGATTGGTGCCGGCGTTACCGATATGATTGCCGAAGCTGTACTGGGCCGTAAATTAGAGACTACTGGCCATGAGGTTTTAAAAGCAGTTCACCCCCACCCTACTATGAGTGAAGCGGTTATGGAAGCTGTTGCTGATGCTTATGACGAAGTAATACATTTGTAGTATGAAGTGGGAAAATAGAAACGTTCATAGAGATGTAGCATATTTTTATATTGGACTTATTATTGCTTTTTCCTTTTCAGGAATTATCTTAAACCATCGTCAAGATTGGTATCCGATGGATTATGCCTATGAAACCAAAGAAGTACAGCTTGAACTTCCTTCAGATAAAAATGCAATCGATTCTGAGAAATTCATCAAGGGGATTTCTGAAAAATGGGAATTATATGCCGAGTATGATAGCCATCGTATTCGAAATAATGAACTTCGTGTTTTCTATAAAGATAATATTGTTTTGGATGCAGATATTACCACAGGAAAAGGTGTAGTAGAATACAAGCGTAAAACACCATTCTTGGGGCAAACCATGTTTTTACACAAAACCACCAATAAATTCTGGATTTGGTATTCTGATATCTTCGGAATTGGCATGCTTACAATTGCAATAACCGGAATGTTCCTTATTACCAAAGGAAAAAACACTTTTAAAAAAAGAGGATGGAAACTAGCCGTTGCCGGATTGGTTTTCCCAATTGTAATACTAATTATTTTTAGTTGAAAAATATGCTAAAGCTCTTTCGAATCATATCAATTTTAGAAGGCATATCATATCTGGCTTTGTTTTCAGTCACCATGCCACTAAAATACCTAGCTGATATTCCACAACCCAACAAATTTGTAGGTTACGCCCATGGTATTTTATTTATTGCCTATATACTAATAGCTATACTATTTTGGTTTCAAAAGAAATGGTCTTTCAAAAGAGGTTTTATTCTTTTAGTAGCGTCGCTTCTTCCCTTTGCTACTTTTTATGTAGATGAAAAGTATTTGAAGCCTTTGGCCAATTAACCCGCATTATTCACGGGTTTTCAACAAACTTGTAAATAGCACCATCAAAAGCGCATACATATAATTCATTATTGGCATCCGTTCCGAATGATGAAATAAAAAGCGCTGATGAGATTAGAAGCTGATTTGTCAGCTCACCGCCTAAATTGGTGCTTAAGCCCCATATTCTACCTGAAACAAAATCTCCATAGATATACAATCCTTGAAGAGACGGAATCAACTGCCCGCGATATACATACCCTCCAGTAATTGATCTATCACCTGCAGTTTGGTCGTATTCAAAAACAGGGGCTATCAACCCGTTTGTATCACAGGTATCGGCCTCAAAACATCGGGTTCCTTCGAGCGTATTCCAACCATAATTACCTCCGTTTTCGATAATATCTATTTCTTCTATCTCATTCTGGCCTACGTCGCCTGCCCATAATACATTTGTTTGCACATCAAAACTAAAACGCCAAGGATTTCGAAGACCGTATGCATATATCTCATGTCGAGCAGATCCACTACTCAAAAAAGGGTTGTCTGCAGGAATAGCATATGCCAAACCATTTTCGGTACGGTCTACATCAATTCTTAATATTTTACCCAATAGATTGGTTAAATTTTGAGCATTACCCTGTGGGTCACCAGCTGAGCCTCCGTCACCTGAGGCAAAATATAAGTAACCATCAGCTCCAAAAGCCAATTGTCCGCCATTATGATTTGTAAAAGGTTGTGGAATACGTAATAGAATGGTTTCGCTGTTAGGGTCAGCAACATTTGGGTCTGAACTCGAAACTCGAAAACTAGAGACTACAGCTAAATCTGAAGATGGTGTATAGGTTACGTAAAAAAGTCCGTTTGCACTATAATTTGGATGAAAGGCCAAGCCTAAAAGACCTAGCTCATTCTCACTAACAGTATTGTTCTGTATATCTAAAAAATTTGTGCTTTCAGAAGCTGTTTCATCATTTGGAAAAACTTTAATGGTTCCGCCCTGCTCCACTATAAAAATTCTATTGGTACCATCAGAAGGACTCTGAAAATCAAGAGGTCTTGAAAATCTTAAATTAGGGAAGGCATTTTGTATCACTATACTATTTTCAGGAATAGGTTCTGGTGGCCGATTATCATCTGAGCTATTACAAGCCATCAAAATAAGTACTAAAAGAACTGGATACTTTTTTAGTATTCTTTTCATAACACAAGGTTTTTAAATATATACGCAGAAATGAATGCTTTAGTATACCCAAAACATTTATAAACATGGGTTCGATTAATAGTGATTTCTCAGAAGCTGTGTAAATAGTAAGATTTGGAGGATAAAAACGTAGTACTAATACCAATTTGATTATAAAATGGGTCACAGAAAACGAAGTTGCTTTTTTGTTCTATGCCGCTGTAATTGATTTATACCAAATGAATTTTAAAATGGCGTATAACTAATTTGAATTATTTTTTGCCTAGATGAGGCATAAAATTCAAGCATAGCCTAAGCTACGGTTTTATTTTATAACGCTATATAGGCAAAAAAGAAACAAAATATATGCGGCATTTTAAGGTTTATCTGGTATTGCATAGCCTAAGCTACGGAAATCATGAACAAGAAAATAGAACGAAAAATGAACGAGTTTGAACGGGCCATTTTATAGGCATATTGGCATAACCAGGTTAATTCAAGGCTTCTATCGTTAAAAGATTGCTAGTTTAGACGGCTTAACTGGGAATTAGGTCTTGAATTGATTGTAATTTACTCACTGTGAGATTGATATTAATCGAACCCAAGTTTATAAAAAACTCTGAATGGCTAAATCATAGCTTTGAAGTCCAAAACCAAAAATTACACCTTTTGCACCTGAAGAAATATAAGAAATATGTCGAAAATCTTCACGTTTATGGGTATTTGATATGTGGACTTCAACCACAGGTGTTTCCACCCCTTTTACGGCATCGCCAATACCTATTGAAGTATGTGTATACGCACCTGCGTTTAAAATAACGCCATCATATGAAAAACCCACTTCATGAATTTTACTGATAATCTCGCCCTCAATATTTGATTGAAAGTACTCTAATTCTACATTTTTAAATTTAGATTCTAAAACTTTAAAATAATCTTCAAAAGTTTTACTACCATAAACTTCAGGTTCTCTTTTACCCAAGAGATTAAGATTAGGGCCGTTAAGTATTAAAATCTTCATGAGCCTAAAAGTACTAATAATTATGTCTCCAAAAAAAATGAAGTCATATCATATGAAATAAATGTAAAACTTTATCAGCCTACACTATGAACTCATCTTGACTTTTTCTATTTCCTAAAAAAATGGCTCAAATTAGTTTATATTTCGTTACTTTTCTTTAAAAAAGTATCTTATCTGAGTAAATTTTATCTCATTTTCGGTTAAAAACAAAAAATCAGGATGAGTTCTATAATTAAAATCAGAACAAATACCTTTGACCTCTTAATTATTATATGAGATGAATTTATCACAAATAAAAATGGTGGTATCTGATATGGATGGTACTTTACTGAATTCAAACCACGAAGTCAGTAATCGCTTTTTTGAATTGTTCGAAGAACTCAAAAAACGAAATATTCTTTTTGTAGCAGCTAGCGGAAGACAATACAACAGCATGGTTCAAAAGCTAGATGCTATTCGCGATGATATTGTTATTGTTTCAGAAAATGGCGCTTTTGTTAAATATCAAAATAAGGAATTATTAACTACTCCTTTACCAAAAGCACAAGTTACTACCATTCTTGATATTGTTCAACAGTCTAACGGCATGCATGCTGCTCTTTGTAGTAAACACAATGCATATGTAGGTGGAGAATCTAAAGATTTTATATCTATGCTGAGTCAATACTATACTAATTTTGATATTATTGATTTATCATCAACTATACCCGTTGAGATTCTTAAAGTAGCCATCTACCATTTTGAAAGTTCTGAAGAATATATTTATCCAGCGTTAAAGCATATGGAAAATAAATTAAAAATAAAAGTATCAGGACCTAATTGGGTTGATGTTTCAAGTATTAATGCGCATAAAGGGTATGCCATTGAAAAACTTATGACCAAGTACAATATTCAACCTCATGAACTTTTGGTTTTTGGCGACTACAACAATGATATAGAAATGCTTGCTTTGACTGACTATAGTTTCGCTATGGAAAATGCACACCCTAATGTATTGAGAGCAGCTAATTATACCACAGCAAGTAATGATGATTTTGGGGTAGAGCGAATTTTAGAAAAGTTGCTTTCTTAGGGAAAGTTTAAACGAGTTCATTATAAAGATAAGTGCGAATTTCACAAATTGGCAAAAATGTTAATAACCCGATTATATACTCGTGCCAAATGGAAATTCGGGAGAATCAAGGCAGGTTTTTTTTCTCATATCAAGGCAGGGCAGAGCGTTAAGAAAATGTCTTGCGGACATTTTTAGCGAACGAGCCAGCTGGCGCATTGGCAAAGCATAGCCTGAGCTACGGCGATAAATTTTAACGAAGGTATGGGGGAAAAGACCAAGTAGAAATTTCGAATTTCCATTTGGGAGGAGTATACATTAGAAATTCCGAAAAACACCTCTTAAGTCCCCTCAAGGGGACAATACTAATCAAGTCTTTTGCTTTTTCTTCTGAGCCGCAGGAAACAAAACATTATTCAAAATTAAACGATATCCAGGAGATGTTGGGTGCAGTTCCAATTCTGTTTTGGGGTCTCCTACCCTATGCTGATAATCTTCAGGGTCATGACCGCCATAAAAGGTAAAAAAGCCTTTTCCTTTAATGCCGTGTATATATCGTGCTTCCCCATTAATTTTATTTTCACCTAAAACCAGTACCGTAGGTTTTACTGTCATTCTATCAAATGCGGTGGTCTGCCCCATAAAGCCTTTAACCAATGCTGTGTGATTTTGGCAAAGCATAGTTGGTACAGGGTCCCATTTAGCAGAAAAATCCATTAAAGAAAAATAATCTGATTCTTTAGGCACTTGTTTTACATGCCTTTCAGTCATATCGATAGATGAGAATTCATAGCGCAAAGGGCTCCGTTCCAAAGTAAAATCAGTAAATGCAAAAGTCTTATTAAAATTAAGTTTACTTTGATAATTAGGGTCAGATGGGTCACCATCGAACATAGGCTCACAAATATCGGCACCGTCAGCAGCAAGTGCTATATCAAAGCTATCGGTTGCAGAGCACATGGCAAACATAAACCCTCCTCCAATAACATAATTTCTTATTTTTAATGCTACCGCTCTTTTCTCTTCTGAAACTTTACCATAACCAAGTTTTTTGGCTAAAGCTTCAGCATTTTGCTTTCCTTCAATATACCAAGGTGCAGCTCTATACGCTCCGTAAAACTTGCCATATTGACCTGTGAAATCTTCATGGTGCAAGTGTAACCAATCGAACAATGCTAATTTATCCTCCAAAACCTCTTCATCATATACTGTTTCATAAGGAATCTCAGCATAAGCCAATACCATAGTTACCGCATCATCCCATGGTTGGTTTCCCTTTGGGGAATATACCGCAATTTTAGGGGCTTTTTCCAATACAACAGCCTCTTGGTTTTGTGAAGGACTACTTATAGATTCTAAAATATTTTGTGTTTCCCTATCGGATATAATTTCAAAGGAAACCCCACGAATTTTACATTCTTTACGAATACTTTCACCATCTGGCAATAAAAAAGAGCCTCCTCTATAATTCAGGAGCCACTGTACTTTTTGCTGTTTTGTCAACACCCAATAGGTAATACCATATGCTTTTAGGTGATTTTTTTGACCTTCAACATCCATAGGGATGAGAATTGAGGAAGCGGAAATCTGTACAGAAAATAGAATACAGAAAATAGAGAAAAAGCTGTTTCGCATAAACCTTTGTATTGTAGCGTATACCCAAAGGTATACGAAAAATAGTAGTCTTGAATTCTGAATTTAGTTAAAGGTTTCTGAAAGAATAAAATACTGTGGGTTCTTTCTTTAGATAAAGGGCACCTCTAAAAACTCATTTCTTTTAAAAAGGAACGTCATTATCCTCTTCTATATTGTTCATTGAGCTGTCAAAAGCTTCATTGGCATCTGGAAGGTTTTTGGTGATAAAGGGATTGTCTTCATCGGCATTCATTTTCGATTGAAATTCAAACGGAGAATCAAAATCATCTAAATTATCGAACTTACCTAAGTTACTAATAAATTTTAGGCGAATGCTTTCTAAGCCACCATTTCTATGTTTGGCAACAATAAATTCCGCTTGACCTTGGGTAGGTGAACGCTCTTCATCATCCCATTCATCGATCTTGTAGTATTCAGGTCTAAATATGAAAGTTACAATATCAGCATCTTGCTCAATTGCCCCAGATTCACGTAAATCAGATAGGATCGGTCTTTTACTTCCGCCACGGGTTTCAACAGCACGTGATAACTGAGATAGTGCAATTACGGGTATATTTAGTTCTTTTGCCAAAGCTTTTAGGTTTCTTGAAATGGTCGAAATCTCTTGTTCACGATTTCCCCCTTTACTAGTTCCACCTGCGGTCATCAATTGTAAATAATCAATAATAATCATTTTAATACCGTGTTGCGAGGCTAATCGCCTTGCTTTCGCTCTTAAATCAAATATTGATAATGATGGCGTATCATCAATGAACAAAGGTGCTTTTTCTAAAGCCTTTACCTTTACGTTCAACTGCTCCCATTCATGTTTCTCTAATTTGCCTGTTCTCAATTTTTCTGATGAAAGACCGGTTTCAGAAGAAATTAATCTAGTTATCAACTGTACCGATGACATCTCACAAGAAAAGAATGCCACAGGAATATTGGAGTTAACCGCAATATTTCGGGCCATAGTCAATGTCAAAGCGGTTTTACCCATACCTGGCCTTGCAGCAATAATAATTAAATCGCTAGGTTGCCATCCAGAAGTCAATTTGTCCAATTTATCAAAACCAGAAGGTACGCCACTCAAACCATCTTTGTTTGCAATTTCTTCAATTCGTTTTTTAGCTTGGATAACCAAATTTTGGGCTGTTTCTGCAGAACGTTTTAGATTACCTTGGGTAACATCATACAACTTAGATTCAGCTGCATCTAAAAGGTCAAAAACATCAGTTGCCTCATCATAAGCCTCTTCAATAATCTCGTTTGAT
The DNA here is from genome assembly GCA_003232155.1 of Maribacter sp. Classification (GTDB taxonomy): domain Bacteria; phylum Bacteroidota; class Bacteroidia; order Flavobacteriales; family Flavobacteriaceae; genus Maribacter_C. The sequence continues at coordinate 1,457 of QILY01000312.1, read as the reverse complement.
ATTTTTATCAAACTACGTTGAATATATTTCTGTAATATGATACGTGCATGAAACTCAATATGAGCTGAAGAAGCTACTTTTTGAGTCAGTTTTATCAGGTAAAAATCACCTCCTACTGATTCTAAGCGGCCGTCTTTCTTTAATTGCGATGAAACGGTTAATAAATCAACTGGTTCAGAGGTTTCGAACAATTTAAATATGGCCTCATAAATATATCGATGCGCATCTTTATAAAAAACATCAGGATGCAGGATATCTATTACTTCATCGACCCCTTTTTTGTCAATCATCATAGCTCCTATCACAACTTCTTCTAAATCAACGGATTGAGGTGGAATCTTACCTCTTTCCAAGTTGATGATAGTTGATTTATCTATCTTTCTAGCTATAAAGGGGTTTGGTTTTTCCATGAGTACGAAAGTATGTAATTAACCTTAAGTCAACATAAATTAGCTACACTGCGATATTCACAGGTCACTAACAATTACAGTGTTGATAAGTTACGATTTTGTGTTGATAACAAAAAAAATGTGGAGAAATAAATCTTCAAATTTTTAAGATGTTATAAAAACATACGGTTAGCCGTTAAAGACTCCCATACCTGCATATTTTTCCATACGGAGATTCACCAATTCTTTTGGGGATAACTTTTTCAATTCTTGATAATGGGAACTAATTTTATTCTTTACAATGTCAAAAGTTTTTTGACGATTGCTATGTGCTCCTCCAGCAGGTTCACGAACAATTTCATCAATCAATTTTAATTTTTTCATATCGGTCGCCGTAAGTTTTAAAGCATCGGCTGCCAATTCTTTATACTCCCAACTGCGCCATAATATTGAAGAACAAGATTCAGGTGAGATAACTGAGTACCAAGTATTTTCTAACATTAATACTTTATCACCAACACCTATGCCCAAAGCACCGCCTGAAGCTCCTTCACCTATAATAGTAACAATAATCGGCACTTTTAATCGGGTCATTTCAAGGATGTTACGGGCAATGGCCTCACCTTGTCCGCGCTCTTCTGCTTCAATACCTGGGTATGCCCCTGGGGTATCAATTAAACAAACTACAGGGATTCCAAATTTTTCTGCCGACCTCATTAGTCGCAATGCTTTTCTATATCCTTCTGGGTTGGCCATACCGAAATTACGGTACTGTCTTGTTTTAGTGTTGTATCCTTTTTGTTGACCAATGAACATATAGGTTTGGTCGCCAATTTTACCCAAACCGCCTATCATTGCCTTATCATCTTTCACATTACGATCACCATGAAGCTCTAAAAATGTATCTCCACAAATCGCATGAATATAATCTAAGGTATAGGGCCTGCTAGGGTGTCTTGAGAGTTGAACACGTTGCCAAGCAGTAAGGTTTTTATAGATGTCCTTGCGGGTATCCGCTAGTTTCTTTTCAATTTGTTTACAGGTCTCGGTTACATCAATATCGCTCTC
>QILY01000098.1 GCA_003232155.1 Maribacter sp. | reverse complement strand
CCATAGTAATCTGATAGTTCCATTTGGTTACTGGGGTAGAAATACCAATAATATCAGTTTCTTGAAAAGCATCTGAACCTAACAAATGTCGTGACACTTGACCCGTTAAACATACCATAGGGGTTGAATCTATCTGCGCATCTGCTAAGCCAGTTACTAAATTTGTAGCCCCTGGACCAGAAGTTGCCATAGCTACACCCACTCTACCGGAAACCCTTGCATACCCCTGTGCGGCATGTGTAGCTCCTTGTTCATGACGTGTCATAATATGTGTCAACTTATCTTGAAACTTATATAATTCGTCATAGATAGGCATAATAGCACCTCCAGGATAACCATACAACAAATCGATTCCTTCTGCGAGCAAGCAATGAATAATAGCTTCTGCCCCGCTTATTTTTATAGTTTCACCTTGTACTATGCCGGTTTTTATTTCTTTTAATGTTTCCATCCCTAAGACTCAAATTCAAGTATCAAGTTCAAAATCAAATATTCATTTTTAGCTTGACATTTATTTATATGTTAAAATTCATCGGTTACACAGCCTTCCGAAGCTTCTGATACTGTTCTTGCATATTTGTACAAGCTTCCTTTTTTAACTTTTAAAGGAGGTTGTATCCAGTTTGCTTTTCGGGATTTGATTTCTGCATCTGTTAAGTCTACTGAAATTTGGTTCTTTTCAGCATCGATCGTAATGATATCACCATCTTTTAAAAGCCCTATCAATCCACCTTCTTGTGCTTCAGGACAAACGTGACCCACAACAAAACCGTGAGTTCCACCTGAAAAACGACCATCAGTGATCAATGCTACTTCTTTTCCGAGCCCAGCTCCCATAATTGCAGCGGTAGGTTTTAACATTTCTGGCATTCCAGGACCTCCTTTAGGGCCTTCATAACGAATAACTACTACATCGCCCTTTTTCACTTCTCCTTTTCCAATTCCTGCATTAGCTAAGAATTCATCATCATATACTTTCGCAGGGCCGGAGAAATACACCCCTTCTTTTCCTGTAATTTTAGCTACAGAGCCTTTTTCAGCTAAATTTCCGTAAAGAATACGTATGTGACCTGTTTCTTTAATAGGGGCGTTTAAGGGCTGTATTACTTTTTGCCCTTCTTTTAATCCTGGTAATTCCGCTAAATTTTCCGCTATCGTTTTACCGGTTACTGTTAAACAATCGCCATGCAACATATTATTTTCTAGCATAAACTTCATAACTGCAGGTGTACCACCAGCTCTATGCAAGTCTTCCATTAAAAATTTACCGCTAGGTTTTAAATCTGCTAAGAATGGCGTGGTATCGCTTATTTTCTGAAAATCATCTAAGGCGAAATCAACCTCAGCAGCTTTTGCAATAGCTAAAAAGTGTAATACTGCATTTGTAGAACCCCCTAAAAGGGTTAATAAACGTACGGCATTCTCAAAAGATTTACGTGTAATGATATCACTAGGTTTAATATCATTTTCCAATAGATATCGCAATGCTTTCCCTGATGCAATAGCTCCGTTTTGCTTTGCCTTGCCTATTGCCGGGTTCGAAGAGTTATAAGGCATTGCCATACCTAGGGCTTCAATTGCAGAAGCCATGGTATTTGCCGTATACATACCACCACAAGCACCTGCTCCTGGGCATGCGTTTTGAATAACACCCTGATAATCCTCTTCATTCATTGTACCAGCTACCTTCTCTCCCCAAGCCTCAAAAGCAGATACTATATCTAATTTTTTGTCCTTATAAGACCCTGATGCTATAGTACCGCCATATACCAAAACCGATGGCCTGTCCAAACGGATCATCGCCATCAGTGCGCCGGGCATATTTTTATCACAACCTACTACGGTAGCTAAACCATCATAATTCATAGCCTGCACCACAGTCTCCATAGAATCTGCAATGATATCACGGGAAGGAAGTGAATAACGCATTCCGTATGTTCCCATTGAAATACCATCACTAACACCAATGGTGTTAAATACCAAACCTATAGAACCACTATCATTAATTCCCTTTTTTACCTCTTGGGCCAAATCATTCAAATGCATATTACAAGGATTCCCTTCATAACCCGTACTTGCAATTCCAATCAATGGTTTTTTCAAGTCATTCCCATCCAAACCTATTGCATATAACATCGCTTGTGCAGCTGGTTGCGTTGGGTCTTGGGTTACATTTTTACTATGTTTGTTCAATTCCATTAAACTATATATTGTAATTCTTGAATTTTGCTGTTTATTCCATGAACTCATCTTGAATTTTTGTTTGGAACCGAGAATTACGGCTTTTGTACCATTATGAAGTCATTTTTTAACAGCATAGCTGGGCTACGGTGGTCAAAAATGCGGAAATCAAGGATGCAAAATGTGAAATTCGCAGGTAAAAGAAAAACTCAAGATGAGTTCTATACCAATCAAATATAAATGTTTAATAATCCTTATAATTTCAACAATTAGTATAGGTAGAAATTCAATTTCATCAAATTCATTTTAAAACACTGGAAATCAATCATATAAATACATATTATATCCTATATTCAATGCTTTATAAACTGTATGGAGCTTAACCCGCATTATTCACGGGTTTTCATTATGAAAAGTCAAAATACCAACCTGCTTAGCAGGCAGGCAGGCAGAATTGGAAAGCACAGAAATTTTTTAGCGAAGGAATTGTAGCTCAATTTTGGGCTTTTTAATGCCTGGCAACCACTTATTATAAGAATAGTAGCCGATTTTAGGAAGTATAATTTTTCAATTTACTACTAAGTTTCATGCTGGCTACAATGTTCATTTTTACTACTATTTCAGCTATTATTTTTATACTTCTTTGTTAGCTGTCTGGGCTTTCAGTTCTGTTCTGCTGATAGCGTTGGAAAGGCACTTTTTGACAGTTTTGGCTTGTGTGGTTGGTTTTTGTGCGACTTGGCAATGTGTATGACTTCAGCGTAGGTTATTTTGTAAATCGAATTTGTAAATTTAGATTCAAATATAATTGGCCGTTCTCCTTATAAATTTTTCCAAACTCGTGTCTTGAAGAACTTGCTGTGTCAAGTTTTGTATTGTTAATTAGGTAATCTTCAAATTCGTTTCTATTGTAAATGTGGTAACATAAAACATCTCCATTCTCTTTTACTATTAAATAACCACCTGTTGCATCATATTGTCCTGTCCAAACTTTTGATGGCATCATTCCCAAAGCTATATCAGTTAAAAATCGCTTAATCTTATATTCGTAAAATTGGTGCTCGTTAGAAACGTCAAAGTCTAATGGATTTTTAGTTGTTATTTCCTCAACTAAATCGACAACACTTGATTTGTCACTTGAATAGAACTCATAAACGATTTGTGATAATATCTCTGGTAATTTACTGTCGATTAAAATCAGATTATTTGAGAATATTTGTCTTTCTGTTTTAATAAATTCAAATTTTCCCTTCGCTTGAAGAACAGAATTAATTCTATCCATTATTTTACTCCTCGTATCAATCGAATTGATTTGTTCAATATCATTTTCTGTTAAGTTTACACCAACAATTTTATAAATAAAGTTTGTCGTTTTTCCTGCATTGAGTAGAGTGGAAGGACTTCCTAATTGTGATTTTATACTAAAACCTAAAGTTGGTTGTTGATTTGTCCTTTGGTCGTGAACAACAATTGTAATGTCAGTTTTTACAGTTGAACTTGCTTTTAAAGAAAGGCAATTAATTGACTGCATAAATGCCTCAATTTCTGGAACCGAAAATGTTCTTGATTTAGTCTCTTTAATTTTTTCAAGTAAGAAAATTGCTTTTTCTTTAAACACAGAAATAGCAATTTTTAAAACTTCTTTTCCTCCCGAAACAAGTATTATTTCATCTTGAATAGAGTATTCAAAAATTTCGTTTGTGTCAAATTGTATAATTAAAGAGAAAATTATCCATTTCTAAGTCATTTTGAAACAAATTTTGAGACTCTATATTCGATTGAAAAAAACTATTCAATAACTCTATTGAAGAAAAAAATCTAAAACAATTACCTTCATAATTATAAATATAGGTAACTAATTTTTTATTCTTGTTGGTTAACTCTATGGTTTCAATGGTTCTTGAAGGAGTTAAATATTCAATGTTTATTTGATTAATTAAGTTCATTTTATAAAAATATTTTCGTAGTGGTATTCCAAAAAATCAGGATTTGGAATGAATTTTTCTGGCAAAGAAATTTCTTTGTTTTGGTACTTTATAAAAAAATCTAAAACGGCATCTTCTTTTTCATAATCTATTAAATATTTTGATAAAATAATTTTATTGTTTGAAGATATAGTTAGAAAACCTTTATCAAATGCTTTGTCGTGGATTGAATTTAGGCAAAGACCATTTCTTGGATTAAGTCTTTCTTTTTTATTTTTACTCCAAGGAATTATATGGCTTGCAACTAGAAAATCTGGAATAGACAATCCTGTAATGCAGCATTTTTGATTGTAGGCTGTTAGAATTGTTGTTCTGAAGAAATTTTGATTAACTCTTGTCTTTACAAGTCTTTGCCTATCTAATCCTGTTGGAAGATTGCTCAAATCTATTTTCGTAGATTCCTCGATAGTCTTGTTCTGGAATTTAGAAATTAATAATTCACTTTCAAAGGCTAAATCAGTCCAATTTCCGTGAAATTCATTCCAAATTGTTTCTTCTAATTTACTTCCATTCGTGAGTCCAACAATTCCTTTTTTTCTTAGTTCGGGGTCTAACCTTCCAAAATTTCCAACTTTCATATTTAATGCAGAAGGAGAACGTCCAATTATTTGAGCATACTTAATAATAACAGGGTGTCTCGAACTAGATTTTTTAAACGGCACTTTACAGTAAACGTTAAAAGCTACAATGGTCTGCTCTCTTGTCCAATTGTTCTTTGCCATCTACGCTGCGTTAGGGATTGAAGCATTTGTTTGAACTCCTTTTTTTGATTTTTCTTCAAAAAAAGAGTGAGTGCGGAAAGCCCGACCCTTTTGGGTAACGCCCAAATAATACTTAACCAAAACTTCCTCTTTTTCCAAAATATCATTTAGCGAAACATTTTTATTTGTTCCTTTTGGATACTCAAATTCACTAATTCCTAAGTCCTTTCTGAATCCCACAATAAATATTCTTTCTCTATTTTGTGGAACGCCATATTCTTTGGCGTTAATTATTTGTGGTTCGGGAACGTAATAACCTAAATCATTCCTCAATGTATTCAGAATAGTTTTTAGAGTTTTTCCTTTGTCGTGATTTCTTAGTCCTTTAACATTTTCTAAGAAAAATGCTTTCGGTTGTTTCTTTTTAATGATTTCTGCAACGTCAAAAAACAATGTTCCTCTGGTGTCTTCAAATCCACCTCTTTTTCCTGCTATTGAGAAAGATTGGCAAGGAAATCCAGCGCATAAAACATCAAAATTATCAGGAATATAACTTTTAGTTTCTGGTTTAGTAATGTCTCCAAATGGCACTTCACCAAAATTGGCTTGATAAGTCATTTTGGAATATTTATCCCATTCACTTGTGAAAACACATTTTCCTCCAATATTTTGAAATGCAAGTCTAAAACCACCAATTCCAGCAAAAAGGTCAATGAATTTGAAAGTCTGTTTTTTGGGAGCAGGAAAAAGAACCGTGTTTTTAAAGTCAAAAAGGAGATATTGCAAAGCTTCTTCAGCAACTAAATCCGTTATGCTCTCTTCTGGGTACTTACAATTTAAAACCTCTTTTACATATCCTACGGCATCTTTTTTAAAGAATTGAGAGACCCCATTTTTATGGTTATGCAAGTAATGTGTAAATGAAGCTTTTTTTCTCACCTTGAGATTCAACAATCCTTACCTTGAAAGACTTCCCTTCAAAATCCTGTATTGTTATTTTCTCTTTTAATTTCATTTTCACCAACTCTATTTATGAAATGCAAGATAAGAAGTCTTGCTCAATTTTTAATTCCTAATTATAGATAAGTTATCACTCAATTTCAACAACAATTTCATTCGGGTTGGCTAAAAAATAGCTCTTTTGGTTTTTTTAGCTTTGGCTTGTGTGTCGGCAAAAACCAAATGTGCTATTTGTGTGGTTGGTTGTCTTGTACTAGTATAAGCTGACCGTTTTAGCTTGTTCTTTTGCCCTTTTACTGCGTTAAAATTTGGTTAACTCAAAATCCATAAAAAAAGCCTGTGTCATAATTATGCGATACAGGCTTTCTTGTCAATAAAAAACTATATCGTTCCCGCCCTAAACCTCCCTTTCGGTGAGGGCTAGGGCGGGAACGATTCCAGGGCTGAACTTTCTAAATCTGTTGGATTTAGGGGAATTTGTCGTATACCCTGTTCGTTTTCATCAGACCAATATTAAAAATAAAAATTTATATGTCCAAAAACTTTTTGAAAAACGAACTACCCCGTAGAACCTCGAGGAATTCTTTAGATTAAATCAATTTGAAAGAAATGTTATCGCCGTATTTTTTTTGTGCCAATATATTTATCGCTTTATCAGAAAGTTGAAATATACGAGGGTATCCGCCTGTAGTTTGGCCATCTTTCATTAGTATTATCAATTTTCCGGCGGGGGTAAACTGAATGGTTCCTGGCATCGTGGCCGATGTCAACATTGAAAAACAATGACCTTCAATCATTTCGTGCAATTGATATGCCATTCTGTTGTTCTCTTTGGCAACAGTGAAAGTTTTGATAAATAACTGCTCTAATTGTTTATCATTTAATATTTGAAATTCTGGCCCCTTATGAATATGAAGAACCCTTTCATTCAAAAAAGAATCTACCTTTAACTCTGATATCTTGGGTTCGAACGCTGGGTGTTTTTCATATCTTATGGAGTCGTTTTCTTTTAAACAACTGTTTTTGGTAAGCGGAAAATATAGTGAAGAACTTCCTAATATTTTTTCTGATGAAAATCCGTCTTTAATTGCAAGGTAATTACGGAAGCCTTTTTCCAATCTTCCGTATGATAAAATATCACCTTTGTAAACTTGATAGACTTTGTAATTATATATAGGTTTATTATTTAAGGTTACCGACATTTCTGCTCCACCTAAAACAATAAAAGTATCTGCTTCAAATATTGCTGTAGGGCCTGTCATCGTAATTTCCATAACTGGAGCATTAGAAATATTAGCCAACAGCATATTTATTTTGGAAACCGTTTCGGCATCCATAACGCCAGAAACCGGCACACCTTTATTTCGATATCCAAACCTACCTAGATCTTGAAGTGTAGTAAAGAAGCCTGATTTTAATAGTTTAAGCATCTACCTCTATTTTTTCAAGTTGGTAAATTCCTACTTCCCCTTCAATTTTATGAAGGTCATATTCCGCTCGGGAAATGGAATTGAATTGAATTTTGTCACCCACATTCACAAAGCATGGCGGTTCGTTTTTTGCATTAAAAATAGATACAGAACAATTACCAATAATATTCCACCCACCGGGTGATTCTTGTGGGTACAAGCCTGTTTGTTTGCCAGCCAAACCTACAGCCCCCTTTTCTATTTTTAAGCGAGGGGTAGTTTTTCTAGAGGTTTCAAGTGCCTTGGGCAAGCCTCCTAAATACATAAAGCCAGGCAGAAAACCAATACTATATACGGTATAAATATTGCTAGTATGCATCAAGATAATTTCTGAAATACTTATGTTAAGTACTTCTGAAACTTCTTGAAGGTCAATACCAAAATCTAAATCATAGCACACAGGCAATCGCCAAAGGAATTTCTGCGCAGCTTTGGTTTTACCTTTATTGTTGTACCATTCTTGTAGGTTTTTGCAAAATGGTTCAAAATCAATAGGCTTAGCTCTTTGAATAAGTGTGAGGGAGTTATAAGAAGGCACCAACTCCCATTCTTTTTCATCAAGTCTGTTCTTTTTTAAATCTTGGATAAAGGCTAGGATATCATCTAAGATATTTTCATCTACTTTATTGGGCCACTCGACCAATATCGCATGAACACCGAAAGATTGCATTGAAATGGGATACATACTTACTTTTTAATTTGAAGATTATATGTAGGCAATTCTTGCGAAAGGTACATTAATATTTGTGAGGCAGAAGAGGTATCACCATGAATACAATAGGTGTCAGCCTTAATTTTCACCAATTCATCATTCACTGTCCTAACTTGATTCTTCTTAGCTATATGCAATATGTGTTGCAGTACCATTTTTGGGTCTTCAAGTAATGCATTGGTAGTATTTCTAGATACCAAAGAAAGGTCATTATTATAATTTCTATCTCCGAAGGCTTCATATATGATCTTAAAACCTTGATCCATGGATTCTTGTTCAATAGCTGACCCGTAAGGCACATATATAAATACCCGCTCTTTATATTTTTCTATGGATTTTAAAAAGGTCTTTGCCAGTATATGATCTTTAGCAATGTCATTATACAATGCGCCATGGGGCTTGATATGGTGCAAGGGTATATTTTCTTTTTTTAATATGGATGTAAAAGTTTCTAACTGTTCTCGTATACCACGTATCAATTCATCCGAAGAAATATCCATAGAAATCCGCCCGAAATTTTCTTTATCGGGGTATGAAGGATGTGCTCCTACCTTAAGCTCATGTTGATGCGCTAATAAGGCTACTTTTCGCATTGATTCAATATCACCCGCATGGCCTCCACAGGCTATATTGCATGATGAAATTAAAGGCATTAGGACTTTTTCATTACCTACGCCCTCGCCTACGTCGCAGTTAATATCGATATATGTTGGTTTAGGGCTCAAGGGTTACAGTGTTAAGTGTTAAGTGTTAAGTGTTAAGTGTTAAGTGTTAAGTATCAAGTCTTAAGTAAAATATTTCTAGACGAATAAACAAATAACCTCATAAACTTTTATTTTTTTGAACTTGATACTTGATACTTAATACTTGTATTTGTGTTTTACAACAATCCAATTACCTTAAAAATACTCTTTGCTCCTAATAGAATGGTTAAGGCTATAATGATAATACCAAAAACATTTTGTAAAAGGGTATTCTTGTATTTACCCATCACTGATGTTCTATTTACTACCCATACCAAAAAGATAGCGATAAGAGGTAATAAAATTCCATTGGCAATTTGTGCAAATTTTATAATTTCTATAGGTTTTATACCAAAAGACATGAAAATCACGCCCAAAGCCAGTATAATCATCCATACTAATTTAAACTTTCTGTGTTTCAAGCCTACTTTCCATCCAAAACAGCTATTGGCTACATAGGCAGCAGCTAAAGGAGCCGTAATAGCAGAAGTAGTTCCTGCGGCGAATAAACCGATACCCATAAAATATTTAGCAGCATTACCATATAATGGTTCTAGGCTTTGTGCTAAATCCATAACCGTATTTACTTCTTTACCTTGTATAGTGGTTGCCGCTATAATAATAGCCATAGAAACCAATCCACCAATAGCGATAGAAATAAAAGTATCACGTTTTACGGCTTTTAAGTCATTAGGCGATTTCCATTTTTCATGTACCAAAGAAGCATGAAGAAATAGATTATAGGGTACAACAGTAGTGCCCACTAAAGCAATAATCGTTAAAATGCTTTCTTCTGGCACTGTTGGTACAAAAAGGCCTTTGAAAATTTCGATAAGATTTGGGCGGGTTATAATTGCGGTCACCAAAAAAGAAATACTCATTACAATTACTAATGATACCAGCACTTTTTCCAATACCTTATAGCTTCCTATATATAGTAGAACAAAAGCGCATACTCCGATAACCCACGGGTAGTAACTTAAATAGTCTGTGCCAAAAATAGCTTCCATACCTAAGGTCGCACCACCAATATTACCAGCTTCATAAGCTGCATTACCTATTACTATAGCTCCAAGAATGATGCCGACCACTGTATTTCGTACCCATGGAGTTTTCAATTCTTCTTTGATAACATCTGCCAATCCCTTTTGGGTAATAATGCCCAATCGTGCTGACATCCCTTGCAAAACAATAGTAGCAATTATAGAGAGTAACATTGCCCATAATAAGGCATACCCAAACGTTACTCCAGCCAAGGTGCAAGCCGTAATCGTACCCGGACCTATAAAAGCAGCAGCAACTAATACTCCCGGACCTATTTTTTTGAACATCTATTTACAATTCATTTATTCATGTAAATATAGTAGGTACGATTCAAAAATTCACACAAACCTAGCAATGATTTACACCACAATTTTAACATTTTCAGATGCAGTTCATCTAAAAAAATGCAGTTCGTCTAAAAGTTGGGTGTCATACATCGATGAAGTATACTAATCCTAAAAAGTGATGGTTATAATAACCCCAAATCAAAATTAACCTACTTAATGAATTGTTTAGAATGTAATAAAGAACTCGGTTATCTCGACCATAAAAACTCCATTGATTCTTTAGGAACTGAGTTATGTTACCTGCATAAATCTAGAATGGAAAAATTGATTGAGAAAAACGGAACACCTATTGAAGCTGTTCAGCTGTATTATGGCTTGAAAGCATTTGGTGTAAAGGCCATGTTAGAATGGTGGGATGGTAAAAAGTCTGTAAATATAGCCATATCAAGAGTAAAACTTAATATTGAAATTGATAATGAATATCACATGCTTACCCATGAGCAAGCTATAAACGATTTAGAAGAAACTATGCATTCTTTTAAAAACGGATTTACC
>QILY01000297.1 GCA_003232155.1 Maribacter sp. | reverse complement strand
CCAATAACCGTAATACCTACCCGTTTGCAATCTAAGGCAGCTTCAATAGCCTTCCCTACTTTTCTTGAAAAAGCCATTAGACCCATGTAAGTGTCTTCATCTAGATCCATGATTTTATCCACTTCTTTTTTAGGGATACAAAGCGTATGACCTTCGGCATTGGGGTTAATATCTAAAAAGGCGAAGAAATTTTCATCTTCGGCTATTTTGTAGCATGGTATTTCTCCGTTTATGATTTTGGTGAATATAGTTGGCATGGTAGGTTTTATTCTCTGGTGATCTCTAAAATATCGAACTTCAAAGTACCGTTGGGCACAGTAATTTCAGCCACATCACCAACTTCTTTACCCAACAAACCTCTGCCGATAGGAGAGCTTACCGATATTTTCCCCGTTTTTAAATCCGCTTCACTTTCTGCTACCAAGGTATATTTCATTTCCATGCCGTTAGTTTGGTTTTTCAACTTTACGGTAGATAATACCAAAACCTTAGAATTATCTAACTGTGACTCATCGATCAATCGAGCATTAGCTAATGTTTCTTCCATTTTTGAGATTCTCATCTCTAAAAGACCTTGTGCTTCTTTAGCTGCGTCATATTCGGCATTTTCTGATAAATCACCTTTATCACGTGCCTCAGCTATGTCTTGTGATGCCTTAGACCGCTCAACATCCCTTAGTTGGTCTAGCTCCTCTCTCAGGTTTTTTAATCCTTCTGCTGAATAATAAGATACCTTACTCATAATTTTTACGTTTAATAGATGAAGTCGTATAAACGAGTTCAATAAGAAAATCCTCAATTTTAACACTGCTTAAAACAGGTTTTTTAGTGAGGATTTAACACAAATATACATTTTTTTTGTTCAATTTTGTTCGAGTTATCTTAAATATACACCGCTATATGACACGTTTTTGGGGCATACTTCTACTAGTACTTATACTATCATGTGATAATGATAGAACCAATCGAAACCCGTTTTTACAAGAAGTAGGCTTTCGTTTTGACATCAATTTGAATTTGCCGCTTTATAGTCCGCTAACCAATACGGGCAACGTTATATATATTAATAGTGCCGAAGTAGGTACACGTGGTGTTTTTGTCATCAATTCAGGCTTTAGCCGGTTTAGGGCCTTCGAAGCTAGTTGCCCTAATCATGCACCTAATGATTGTTCTACTATGACCTTTAGCGGACAAGTAGCCACCTGCGCATGCGAGGACTATGAATACAGCCTTTTTACGGGTCAGCAATTGAACCGCCCTGATGATGGTAATCGCTTTTATGATATGCTAGAATACAATACCTCTTCTAGTGGTAATGTGGTTGTGATTTCGAATTAGAAATCTAGAAGGATTACTTTCCTTTTTAAAAACATATTATAATTGTTTTTGTGTCTTAGTTTGTACCCAATCCGTTTGTAGTTTGCAAATAAAAAGAAGAAATAGAACATGCTTCTTCCTAAAATATAAAAGACCCGCTTTTAGCGGGTCTTTTATAAATTGCTTCAATAAAAATATTATTCAAAATCAGCATCGGATACTCCTTCGTTTACTTTGATTTCCTTGACTATGAAATTGAATGTTTGAGGCCCTACAGTCTGCGTTAGCGCAAATGGAAACATGATGCCGGATACTTCTTTGTAATCACCATATATAATAGAGCTACTTATTTGTTGCCCCTGTACTTCTTGGGTTTGTACTTCTTGTAACTTAAGTCCGGTTTCGATATCATAAAAAAAAGCTTTATTATCATTTATTTTAAGTTTATATGCTTTTTTTCCATCTACATCTTCTATGCCCTCTAAACTTACGTCACTGTTCAAATAGTTTAGTTCTGGAAAAGGATAGGACTCTTCTTTTACCTTGGCGATTTCATCAGCTGATAACTCTTTGCGTTGCCCTTGAGCTATCGCATAGCCTTTATCACCGTCCAATACCTGTTTTTGCATTGAATTTCCACCAACTTTTATATTCTGCATGAACTGATTTTTTGAGGTCTTCTTCATATCAAGCTCAAGTTTCATGCCTTGAATTTCAGCTTCGGCAAGTAATAAATAAGATGCAACAGCATTTAACTTTTCCTTTCCCCCTATAACTTCAATATATTTTTCTAGGATAGTATTAACAGTAGTACCATCTGGAATAGCAGCCTGATAATTAGGCTTTTCTACTGATGCAGCATATTTGTCAAAGTATTTTACAGGAATTGTTTCTCCATTAAAAGACACCTTTTCTAAATTCTCTAAAACTTCACTTCCTTTGCCAGTAACTACTATACGGGTGTTACTTGAGTTGAAATATTTTTGTGAAGCTTTTTGTACATCTTCTATTGTTATGGCGTTTATACGCTCCAAATAATTTTTGTAGAAATCTTTAGGTAACCCTTCGGTTTCTATATTCAAAGCATACCGGGCAATAGTCTCAGGTCTTTCTAGTGCAAGAACAAAACGACCTACATATTTAGCTTTCGTGTTTTTTAGTTCTTCAGCAGAGACCGGTTCTTTTATAATCCGGTCTACTTCTTTAAGAATTTCTACAACTGAGCTATCGGTGACAGCGTTTCTGACCTGTGCTGTTGCGCTGAAACGTGAAGGCGCATATTTGTCATCACCTATTCTTGAATATGAACCGTAGGTATATCCTTTATCCTCTCTTAAATTAAGGAACAAACGGCCTTCTCCGCCCCCTCCTAAAATTTGGTTGGCAACCAAAGCAGAAAGATAATCTGGATCTTTCATTTTTAGATTGACCAGATTTTGAACTGTAATCTCTGATTGAACGGCATTGGGCACATCAACAAAACTGATCTGTGTATACTGAACATCGGTAGGCTCTGAATAAGAAAAAGAAGGTGGTGTTGCTTTAGTCCATGGGGTGAAGTTTTTCTTCACCAATTTTTGTGCCTCTTTAAAATTAACATCACCGATCACAATGATATAGGCATTGGCGGGCACAAAATAGTTTCTATAAAACTTTTTGACATCGGCAAGAGTTACATTGTTTACGCTTTTTTCAGTGGTGAATTCACCATAAGGATGATCTGTACCATAAGCTAAAGCCATTTGGGCCCTATTAGATATGGCAGAAACATCTTTTTCTTGAGATTTTAGACCTGTAATCATTTTGGCCTTTTCCTTATCAAATTCTTCTTGGGTAAAGTTAGGATTAATAGCGGCATCAGCCATTAATTCCAATATTCGCGAAAAATATTTTGATAAAGAAGATGCAAAAGCGCTCTGAGACCCAAAATTCATTCTAGCCCCTAAAAAATCTATTTCTTCATTAAAATCATCTTTAGATATAGATTTTGAACCATTGCCTAAAAGACTGGCAGTAAGACCAGAAACACCAGCTTTATCACCTTCTAATATAGGCGGATTGTCAATACGCAATTGAATTGATACCCTTGGTAGTTTATGATTTTCAACAATCAATACTTTAAGTCCGTTCTTTAGTTCAAAACGTTCAGCTTCTTTTAAGTTTATTTCTGGCGATGGCCCAGATTTGGGCATAATACTCCTATCTACCTGTGCTTGAACAGTAATCGCCGTAAGGGCTAAAACTATTGTTATATATATTCTTTTCATAATTGTATCTCTTAGTTTGCGGTGCTTTCTCCCGGTAAATAATTTATGATTACCCTTTGGTTGGGCTTTAAATGTTTATTCGCTACTTCTTTGATTTCTTCACGTGTTATAGAACGATAAATATCGATTTCTTTGTTGACCAATGATGTATCTCCATAAAGCATATAATACCTTGCAAGTGAATTAGCAATACCCTCTACGCTTGAGTTGGAGTTTACAAATTGATTTTCGAATTTGTTTTGAAGTTTTTGATAATCATTTTCAGAGATCAGTCCCTCTCTAACTTTGGCTACCTCTTCTTCCATTTCGGTTATTAAAACATCAAGCCCAGTTTCTCCAACCGGAAGTGCGAACACCAAATACATACCGTAATCCTCTTGCCCAATATTAAAGGCGCCCACTTGTAAAGCTTGTTTTTGCTCGTCTACCATTTTTTTGTATAGCTTAGAACTTTTGCCATCGCTTAAATAAGTAGATATCATATCAAGTACATAAGCATCACGTTCTGCAAAACCAGGAGTTCTATAGGCTAGACCAATTGCAGGAATCTGAATATTATTATCATAAGTCTTTACATTTATCTCTTCAGTAATTGGCTCTTCTTTAGGGTAATTTCGAACCACATCTTCCCCTCTAGGAATAGTCGAAAAATACTCAGTAACCCACTGTTTTGTCTGCGCTATATCTAAGTCAC
Organism: Maribacter sp.; assembly: GCA_003232155.1. Classification (GTDB taxonomy): domain Bacteria; phylum Bacteroidota; class Bacteroidia; order Flavobacteriales; family Flavobacteriaceae; genus Maribacter_C. The sequence goes on along the minus strand of QILY01000297.1, from coordinate 6,476 downwards.
CAGCTACAACCAGAACAGCATTGTTAGGTACATAGTATTTTTTGTTATATGCGATAACATCCTCTAAGGTAGCAGCATCCAAATCTTTCATATACCCAATATTAGGATCTTTATATGGATGTACTTTAAAAAGATTTTTTCCCAATACAGGTAATAATTGTCCGTAAGGTGAATTATCATAACGTAATCTCTTTTCTTCTTTTACAACCTCTTGTTGGGTATCAATACCTTTTTGGTCAATTACTGGGTGTAACATACGCTCAGATTCCATCCATAAGCCCAATTTTAGGTTGTTAGATGGAAAAACTTCATAGTAATAGGTTCTATCTTGCGAAGTATTGGCATTGTTTTGCCCTCCGTTAGAAGCAACAATTTCGAACCATTTGCCTCTTTCTATATTTTTTGTTCCCTCGAACAATAAATGTTCAAAAAAATGAGCAAATCCTGTACGACCTTCTGTGCGGTCTTTGCCACCAACATGATACATTACTGAAGTGGTCACCACGGGAGCGGTATTGTCTTGATGCAATATAACATGAAGTCCGTTACCTAAATCGTATTCCTCATAGGCCACTTCTTGAGCGATCAGTACCACTCCTAAAAAAAGAATGGGTACTGTTAAAAGTAATTTTTGTTTCATTTTCATATTATTTTAGTTTAAAACAAACATAGCATATTAGTATCATGTTATGCGAATATGTTACAACGAATATAATTTTTTTGTTGCGCTGTAGGAAAATCCTAACATTTCTTTAACAATAAATTCTTTATGATATTTTGTCAGTAATATATCATGGCTTCTTGTTAAAGTGTTTGTTTTCAGCAACTTCAATTTAAATATTTAGTACCTTAATAGATTAAGAGGCTGTTTTGAAATATCTCGGTTATTTCAAAACAACCTCTAAAATTTACGATTTGATATGATACTCTATGCTTTGCCCATTAGGTTAGGAATAGCTACCAGTGGTGGTTTAATCATTTATTTCTTGATTTTATCGCTATTAGGTTTTCATATCAATATTTTCTTTAGTTTGTTCAATGTTGTAATTACGGGCTATGGTATTTATAAGGCAATCAAACTATTTCGAGAACGGCAGGGTATGGGCTTCAATTATGGAAAAGGATTTATTGCCGGCATGATTACTGGAAGTATAGCCACTCTTGTTTTTACTTTCTTTTTTGCCTTATATGCTACTGAATTCAATACTCAATTTCTAAAGCAACTATCTGTAGCATGGTTCGATGATTATGCCTCTTTTGAAGCTATTGTGTTTTTTACGGTAGCCATAATGGGGCTGGCAACAACTTTAGTGCTTACGCTTACTTTTATGCAACTTTTTAAAGTTTCGAACAATTTAAAGAAGAAAAGGGGCTTAAATTCTTGATAAAATCCCTTGTAGGTTAACCATTTACCCCTATATTTGCATCCGCTTAAAGAAAAATTTAAACGATAAATTCAAATTAATATACACGCTATGTACGCAATTGTAGAGATGGCAGGGCAGCAATTTAAAGTTGCAAAAGACCAAAAAGTGTATGTTCACCGTTTGCAAACTGAAGAAGGTAAAAAGGTAACTTTTGATAATGTACTTCTTTTAGATGACGGAAAGAACATAACTATTGGCGCCCCAGCTATAGACGGAGCCGCTGTTGAGGCTAAAGTCATTAAGCACCTTAGAGGTGATAAAGTAATTGTTTTTCACAAGAAAAGACGTAAAGGGTACCGCAAGAAAAACGGTCACCGTCAGTCATTGACTGAAATCGTAATCGAGAGTATTGTTGCAAAAGGCGCTAAAAAAGCTACCAAAGCAGCATCGCCTAAGAAAGTTGCTCCTAAAAAAGAAGTAGCAGCACCTAAGGTTGAAGCTCCAAAGGCAAAAGCAGCTGCTCCTAAGAAGGAAGCAGCACCAAAGAAAACCGCGGCACCAAAAACCGTTAAAGCTGACGATTTGAAGAAGATTGAAGGTATCGGTCCAAAAATTGCTATAACTTTAATCGAAGCCGGAATTGCAACATTTGCTGATTTAGCAAAAGCAAAACCAGCAAAAATTTCAGAAATCATCACAGAGGTTCGTGGAAACCACGTTACTGATACATGGCCGGCACAAGCTAAATTAGCTGCTAATGGCAAATGGGATGAGTTGAAAAAATGGCAAGATGAATTAGATGGTGGTAAAGCGTAATTGCTAAGCCCTTAAGTATAACAATATAAAACCGTACAAAAATGGCACATAAAAAAGGTGTAGGTAGTTCGAAAAACGGTAGAGAGTCAGAATCGAAACGTTTAGGTGTTAAGATTTTTGGTGGTCAAGCTGCAATAGCTGGCAACATCATTGTAAGACAACGTGGTACTAAACACAACCCAGGTGAGAATGTATACGCAGGCAAAGACCATACGTTACATGCCCGTATTGACGGACTAGTAAGGTTCACTAAAAAAGCTGGTGGTAAGTCTTACGTTTCTATTGATCCTTTCGAGGCTTAAGAGAAGTAAATATCTTATAAAATAAAACCCTCTCCAGTAATGGTGAGGGTTTTTTGTTTCAAGTCAGTATAGCTGCCTTTTATACCAATTTGATTATAAGGTATATTTATTTTAGTGCTTTTCTCCTCGTTACCATTTCTGATTTCTGAAACCTTTCGATTTAGCAAAGGCTACGGTCTCAGATAAATAATCTTCAAGATTATACGTTGGCATAGGCAAAATACTTTCTAAAAGGGTCGTGTCCCATTCATTGGGTTTAGAGGTCATATAGGGGTGAAGGTGTACACCAATGGTTTCGTAATAAAACTGCTCTAATTTTGTGGCAAAACCGGTTGCAGTTGATATCTGCTCATCAGTAAAGCTAAAATTAGAGAACCCAACAACAGCTAAAATTTTAGATATGCCTTTCATCATATTGGTTTCTTCTGCATTTACAATATTGAGTTGTTCAATAGAAGTTTCAAATACTTTTACAATGACCCGAGCTGCATAATCAGTCGGGATAATGTTTAACCCTGTATTCGTATTGGTATTGATACGTATGGCATCATTTGAGGTGTTATTATGAAAAAATTTGGCAAATAGATAAAATACCATGTATTTTGATATAAAGAAATTTGGCATTTCTTCGATATTCCCGCCCAGTACGCTCGGTCGTAAAATTTGAACGGGCATTCCTTTTTCCTTACATGCTTTTAACAAGAATTTTTCAGTAGCATGTTTTGAAGCTTCGTAGTAGTTGCGATAATTTCCAGTAGAGTTCTCGTTGCGGTCATTGGTAAGAGTCCCGCCTATATCTCCAAAAGAAAATGCGGTGCTTATATAAATAAATTTAATAATGTGATTGCTATAAGCTTCAAAGATGTCTTTAGTGAACTCAAAATTTTCTTTAAATATTTCTTCTTTGGCTGCAGGGTCGGTAGATAAGTTTACGTAGCCTGCGGAGTGTATAAAATAATCTATTTTTTTTCCTTCTAAAAAAGAAGAAGGTTCTAAAAGATTGGCGGCATCAATTACACTAATACAGTCAAAAATCCGAGCTTTATTTTTCTGAATAAATTCAGGAACATGTATACTTGATAACATATTCTTGACACGAGTACCTGGTGAGGTAGCCGTTTTTTTTCGAACAGGCAGATAAATATGCTGTATTCGATCTAGCTTTTGTTCTAAAAGAGAAAATAAAACTCGAGAACCTAAAGTTCCTGTGGCACCTGTTAATAGAATATTCATTAATTTTTTAGCTTTTATTTATAATAAATGGGGGTGTAAAAACCAATTTGCCTATAGAAGGGCATAATAATATATTAAGAGTGTGAGAACCAATGCTCTCGTTTGATAAATTTTGAGGGAGATTGAATTTTAATTTTTTAAAATAAATTCATTTCAAAATCGCAAACGTTTAAGATAAGGTTTAGAGGAAGTATCGCATGTTTTTCTTATGCTGTAGGATTTCCTTTTAAACGCTTTTCAATTTTCTTTTTAAGAACAGTAAGGCGTTTCATAATATCCATTAACTCCACCTCTTGGGTTTCTTTGTATATTTCGTTGATTTCTAATATCAATGCTTTTACTTCTCTTGATGATGTGACTCTGTCGCTAGTTGTCATTCCTGACTTCTTTCTTCCTTCGAATTCCGCAACTCTTTCCATTAAATCCATATAAACTATTTTACTCTAAATTTTAAACTTGTATTAAATAAAGCGGAAAAGTATGTAAAATCATTTTAATTTCACCATTTGTTTCATAACTTATTCTTATCCAACTATATTATTCTCTTTTTAGGTGTTTGATTTGGCATGAACAAGCACCTTATTGCTGTTTTTTTACTGAATGTTTATCGATTAAACAAAACAACAATACTTTAACTTCCCGATCGTGTTCTTTTCCTCTCCTTTTTTGCAAAAACTCCAACTATTTCTAGCACGGACATATATTTCAATATTAAAAAAGGAATCTTTTTTAACTACTAATATCTATAATATTCAGGTTTGAAAGGGCCCTCTACAGTTACGCCAATGTATTCTGCCTGTTCTGCACGTAATTCAGTAAGTTCAGCTCCTAAACGTGCCAAATGTAATTTTGCTACTTTTTCATCTAAATGCTTAGGTAGCATATATACATCATTTTCGTAATTAGAACTATTCAACCAAAGTTCTATTTGTGCTAGGGTTTGGTTTGTAAATGAATTACTCATTACAAAACTTGGATGCCCTGTTGCACAGCCTAAATTAACCAATCTACCTTCAGCTAAAACAATAATGTCTTTACCGTCAATAGTATATTTATCAACTTGCGGTTTTATTTCATCTTTGGTATTACCGTGGTTTTCATTGAGCCAAGCCATATCGATCTCATTATCAAAATGACCAATATTGCAGACAATGACCTTGTCTCTCATTGCTTCGAAATGCCTAGATTGAATAATATCTTTATTCCCTGTAGTAGTAATTACAATATCGGCATTGCCGATTACATTTTCCAATTTTTTCACTTCAAAACCATCCATACATGCTTGTAAAGCACATATAGGGTCAATTTCGGTAACAGTAACAATTGAACCAGCTCCTTTGAAAGAGGCAGCAGTACCTTTGCCTACATCTCCATAACCTGCGACTACTATTTTTTTGCCGGCAAGCATAGTATCGGTTGCTCTTCGAATAGCATCTACCGCACTTTCACGACAACCGTACTTATTATCAAACTTTGATTTGGTAACCGAATCATTTACATTAATTGCTGGCATTGGTAATGTGCCATTTTTTACTCTTTCATATAGGCGGTGAACCCCAGTTGTAGTCTCTTCAGATAATCCTTTTATGGCTGCTGCAAGCTCAGGGAATTTGTCCAATACCATATTGGTAAGGTCCCCCCCGTCATCTAAAATCATATTTAAAGGCTCTTGGTCTTCCCCAAAAAATAAAGTTTGTTCAATACACCAATCAAATTCTTCTTCACTCATACCCTTCCACGCATATACAGGTATTCCAGCTGCTGCAATAGCTGCTGCTGCTTGATCTTGGGTAGAGAAGATATTGCACGAGCTCCAAGTAACATCGGCACCAAGGGCAACTAAAGTTTCAATCAATACGGCAGTTTGTATAGTCATATGAAGGCATCCCGCGATACGAGCACCTTTTAAAGGCTGTTCTTTGCCATACTCTTCTCGAAGTGCCATTAAACCTGGCATTTCAGCTTCTGCCAAATCAATTTCTTTTCTTCCCCAGTCGGCCAAGGAAATGTCTTTTACTTTATACGGTACGTAAGAAACAGTTTTAGTGCTCATAATATTTTTTTATTTTCTATTTTCGTTCTTAGCAATCTTATTGGGATTTTACGATTGCAAAGGTACAAATTACATAAATAAAGTGATGCCTCTTTACAATACATTAACGGTTGGTTCATCAACTACAGTTTACATTTGGAAAATTGAAGAATCAGAAGCTGATCTCTCTAAAGGAATTCAATTGACCCAACATTGTCAAAACCGTATGGATAGAATGAAATCAGAAATACACCGAAGGGGTTTTCTGAGTATTCGACATTTAATGATAGAAGCAGGTTATGTTGATGCAGATTTGTATTATGATGAAGTAGGAAAGCCTCATTTGAAAGACGGTAAGCATATTTCAATCACCCACTCGAACCATTTTACGGGTATTATTGTAAGTGATGTTGATGAAGTAGGTATTGATATTGAAAAACAACGCGACAAAATTTTGCGTATTGCCCATAAATTTACACCTATTGAAGAGTATAAAACTATTGCTAATAGTGCTGCTCTTATACGCAAGCTAACTGTTGTATGGGGGTGTAAAGAATCACTATATAAGATTTATGCAGAACCTGGTTTAAGTTTCCTTCATCATATTATCATTAAAGATTTTTCGTTGGATGTTGTTGAAACCAAGGGTGAGATTTTGTATCAAGGCAAAACTTCATCCTATGATATTAGGTATCTGGAATTTGAAGGGTTTACTCTGGTTTATGC
>QILY01000046.1 GCA_003232155.1 Maribacter sp. | reverse complement strand
CCAAACAATTGGACTAACAGATGTAACATTAGAATATTCTAGACCTTCAATGCGAGGCAGAACAATATTTGGAGGATTAGTTCCTTATGATGAAACTTGGAGAACAGGGGCAAATGCAAGTACCAAAATAACTTTTAGTGAATCTGTTACCATTGGAGGAAAAGAACTAGAAGCTGGTACTTATGCTATTTATACAAAACCTAGTCTTGATTCTTGGGAAGTGTATTTTTATTCAGATTCAAGTAGTCATGGAGTTCCAAGTGAATGGGACGAGGAAAAAGTAACCGTAACTGTAAAATCAAAAGTTTTTAAAATGCCAATGCCTATAGAAACCTTTACAATAACATTTGACGACATTACCAATAATACTGCAAATATAGGTATGTTATGGGAGAATGTATATGTAGCTGTTCCTATATCTGTAAATACCGACACAACCGTTTCTGAAAGTATTGAAGCAGTAATTGGCGGCCCTAGTGCTGGAGATTATTTTAAAGCAGCAGTATATTACTTAGAAAATGATAAAGATATTTCTAAAGCAATAAATTGGATAGATAAAGCTATTGAAATGAGTGAAAAGCCTGCCTTTTGGTATTACAGAGAACAATCATTAATCTATGCTAAATCTGGTGATAAAAAAGGAGCTGTTAAAGCGGCTCAAACTTCATTAAAATTAGCTACTGAAGCTGAAAATGACAGTTACGTGGCTTTAAATAAGAAGTCCTTAAAAGAATGGGGAGCTAAAAAATAAAATAAATATTGAGTAATAATTAATTTGCAACTAATCAGTTAGTTAATGGTTTGTAAAACAGCTGATTATGATTCATTTTGGTCAAGGCCAGATTGGGCATAGTGTTCATTTATCATCTTAATTTTAGGTAAGTGACTGGCAATCAGCTAAATTAAAATTTTGTTAAAATTTTTATGACATTTGTTAAATTATAAAAAAATGCACGTACAATCAGTTGACAAACAGTAATTTACAGAATTTTAAACACCAATTCGAGCAGACTGATTAGTTACGTTTTTTTATACTACTTTAGGCTTGATTAATTTCCATAAAAATGAAAAAAATAACTTTATTATCATTAGCGACTTTACTACTATTTGCATGTGAAACGCAAACTAAAAAAGAACGTATTACTGTGAACTACCCTACCACTGCTAAAGTCGATACTGTCGACACCTATTTCGAAACTGAGGTTAAAGATCCGTACCGCTGGTTAGAAGATGATCGAAGTGCAGAAACTGAAGCATGGGTGAAAAATCAAAACAAAGCCACTTTTGGGTATTTAGAAAGTATTCCTTTTCGTAACGATTTAAAAAACCGACTTGAAAAGTTATGGAACTATGAAAAATTGAGTGCCCCTTTTAAAGAAGGTGCCTATACCTATTTCTATAAAAATGATGGCCTACAAAACCAATATGTGGTCTATCGCAAAAAAGGAGATGCCGAAGAAGAAGTGTTTTTAAACCCTAATACTTTTTCTGAAGATGGTACTACCTCTCTTGCTGGGTTGAGCTTTACCAAAGATGGCTCACTGGCCGCTTATTTAATTTCTGAAGGCGGTAGCGATTGGCGAAAAGCAATTGTAATGAATACAGAAACCAAAGAAATTGTTGAAGATACTTTGGTCGATATAAAATTCAGTGGGATCTCATGGAAAGGAAATGAAGGTTTCTACTATTCCAGTTATGATAAACCTGAAGGAAGTGAGCTCTCTGCTAAAACGGACCAGCATAAGGTATATTATCACAAAATAGGCACTCCCCAAAAAACCGATGAGCTTATATATGGTGAAAGACCTTCCGAAAAGCATAGGTATATAGGGGCTGGCTTAACAGAAGACAATAAATATCTTATTATATCTGCAAGTATATCAACCTATGGCAATAAGCTATTCATTAAAGATCTACAAGATCCAAATGGTCTTTTAATTCCCATTATTGCTGATACGGAGTCTGACAATTATATTATTGAGAATGAAGGCTCTAAACTATATATTGTAACTGACCGCAACGCTCCGAATAAAAAAATAGTTACAGTTGATGCCGCTAATCCTACCCCTGAAAATTGGATTGATTTTATCCCGGAAACGGAAAATGTACTTAGTCCAAATACTGGCGGAGGTTACTTTTTTGCCGAATATATGGTTGATGCCATTTCAAAAGTCTTTCAATATGATTATGACGGCAAATTGGTTCGTGAAGTAAAGCTTCCAGGGCTAGGTAGTGCTTCTGGTTTTGGCGGAAAGAAAGCAGATAAAGAGTTCTATTTTTCGTTTACTAATTATATTATTCCCGGTTCATCGTACAAATACAATGTAAAAACTGGAGAATATGTTTCTTTTTGGAAACCTGAAATTGATTTTGACCCTGAAGATTACGAATCAAACCAAGTATTTTATACTTCTAAAGATGGCACAAAAATTCCTATGATCATTACCCATAAAAAAGGATTGGAACGCAATGGTAAAAACCCCACCATACTTTACGGTTATGGCGGATTTAATATAAGTTTAACCCCTTCGTTCAGTATTGTGAACGCTGTTTGGATGGAGCAAGGCGGTATATATGCTGTGCCCAACTTACGAGGCGGTGGCGAATATGGCAAAGAATGGCATGATGCAGGGATCAAGACCAAAAAACAAAATGTATTCGATGATTTCATTACTGCTGCGGAATATCTAATTGCTGAAAATTATACGACATCAGATTACTTGGCCATTCGTGGTGGTAGTAACGGTGGGCTTTTAGTAGGTGCTACAATGACCCAACGCCCTGAACTGATGAAAGTAGCACTACCTGCTGTTGGTGTTATGGATATGTTACGCTATCATACGTTTACCGCTGGTGCAGGGTGGGCTTACGATTATGGCACTGCTGAAGATAGCAAAGAAATGTTTGAATACCTCAAAGGGTATTCGCCCGTACACAATGTAAAAGAAGGCACCGCTTACCCTGCTACATTGGTTACCACAGGTGATCATGACGATCGGGTAGTACCCGCCCATAGTTTTAAATTCGTTGCTGAGCTTCAAGAAAAACAAGGCGGAGGCCAACCTACCTTAATTCGAATAGAAACCAATGCAGGTCACGGTGCTGGTACTCCCATAAGTAAAACCATAGAACAATATGCTGATATTTTTGGTTTTACGCTCTATAATATGGGTTTTGACGAATTGCCCAACAAAGCGGTCTTGAAAAAATTCAAAGAATAAATACTAACTGAAAAATCAATATTTTTGCCTAAAATCCGTTTCAAATAGAGACGGATTTTTTATTTCCAAACGAACAATGCCATATGTTAAACGTTGATCATGTTTCCTTTGCATATAATGATATTCCTGTATTGGAAGATATTAACCTCAAGATACATCGGGGAGAACATGTTTCTATCATCGGAGAAAGTGGTTGTGGTAAAAGTACCTTGCTCAAAATCATTTATGGTCTTTTACACATCAAAATAGGTGAAATTTATTGGGATGATAATCAAGTTTTAGGACCATTGTACAATTTGGTGCCCGGTGAGCCCTATATGAAATATCTTTCGCAAGATTTTGATTTGATGCCTTACAATACCGTTTTTGAAAATGTGAGCCAGTATTTATCTGTATTTGAGCCTGATAAACTGAAAACTCATACCCAAGAGCTTATAGAAATGATTGAAATGACTGATTTCACTGATACTAAAGTGAAATTACTAAGTGGAGGACAACAACAAAGAGTAGCCTTGGCAAGAGTTTTAGCACAGCGGCCCGAAATTTTATTACTTGATGAACCTTTTAGCCATATTGATAATTTTAGAAAAAATGGACTCCGACGAAACCTTTTTACCTTTCTTAAAAAAGAAGGCATTACGGTACTTACCGCAACTCATGATCATAATGACATGTTGCCTTTTGCAGACCGCGTTATGGTAATTAGAGATACGAAAATCATCGCTAAAGACACTCCAAAGAACTTATATGAACACCCTAAAGATTTATACATTGCTTCTTTGTTTGGCGAGGCCAATAAAATACCCGTCAATATTGTAAAATCATATGCTGATACTAAAAGACGTATTATAGTCTACGCCCATGAATTTAAAGTTTCTGAGAAATCAGGTCTTGAAGTTCTTGTAAATAGGTCTTATTATATCGGCGGTCATTATATGATCGATGGTATTTATGAAAACAAGAATATTTACTTTCACCACCATAAAGCCATAGAAGCCGGTAAAACCGTTTTTCTGAATGTTTCTCTTGAAACCATTAATCAACGTTTAGCAACAGGTACAGAATAACGTGGATAAAGCAAAAATCATACAAGAACTACAATTCAAGGCCGTGCGAAGCAGCGGCGCTGGTGGTCAGCATGTAAACAAAGTATCGACCAAAATCGAATTGTCTTTTGATTTAGATAATTCAAATGCTCTCACCGAAACTGAAAAAGAACGCATTATATTAAAGCTCAGCAATCGTTTGACCAAAGAAAATATTTTATTGCTTCAATGTGACGAAAGTAGAAGTCAGCACAAAAATAAAGATCTGGCTATAAAACGGTTTTTAGAGGTTCTTGAAAACGCATTGATAGTACCCAAAAAACGCCGAAAAACAAAACCTTCAAAAGCAGCGATCGAGAAACGTTTACAAAACAAGAAAAAAGCGGCTCAGAAGAAAGTCAATCGAGGCAAACCTGATATGGATTGATAAGTATTAAGTACAAAGTATTAAGTATTAAGTATTAAGTATTAAGCACATTATAATTTACTTAGGCACTTTCAGTAGTAAGCCAATTTTTAACAATCTAGAGTACAAAAAAAGCCGTTGAATAAATTATAGCGTCATTTTCCATGTTCAGATTCTGTGGTCTGTGCTATTTTTGGTATTAAGCCCCGATTCGGGCACTTCTTGGAGCTGGGTATCCCATGGTTCCGGTCTTGATATTCGTTCAGGCCGCTTTTTGTAGTCCGCTCGCTATCCGCCTTCCGATCTCAAGGGCGTTGGCGGTATGGATATCGAAGAATATCCATAATGTTTCTGTTTCTTTGGTCCTGGCCTTTATCTTTTTGAGATGGTAATGTTCCTTTTCCTTGCCAAAGCTTCCCTCCAAACGGGGCCGCTCTTTCTTTGGTTATCAGGGCGGCCATTTGTTTACGCTGTTTCTCGTGTTTGCCCGCCCTTCCCTTTCGCTTGAAGTCGGTACGGATGTTGTATTTGGTGGCGAACCTTCTGTTCTTGTTGGTAGCATAGATGGCATCCGCCCCGGCCAACCTTGTTTTGGCCCTTGTAAGACGTTGCGCTTTGAAAATGGTATCCTGAAAGCGGTTGCCCTCGTGGAAGGCATTGAAGTTCAGGTGTTCTATGAAATTGATGCCGTCTATCTGGTACTTGTTGACCTTGGCGCCAAATTCAACAGGCTTTATTTCTTTGCCCCGAACGGTAGGGCGGAGATAGTCCTTGCCGATACTTACGATACGGCTTTTTGGTTTTTCTCCCGTATGGAAGATCTTGTACTGTTGGGCGTATATCTTTTTGATCGTTGCCCTTCGCCGATAATACCTCTTGGGCAGTTGGGGTCCGTATTGTTTTTCCAGCTTACAAAGTTCACCGTCGATCTTATCGAGGAGCAAGAGAAGGCTACGGTCAAGGCTTCTGCGTTTCGACTTGGTCTTGCGGCGCATTTTACTATAGGATATGTTGCGCCTTTTCCATTTCAGGTATTTGGTACGGGGTGTTTTTATGCCCAATGCCTTACAGATGGCTTTTAGCTGACGGTAGCTCCAGTCTACCGACTCCCAAAAAGTTTCTCGTTGGTCGGGTACCGCACCTCGCCCTCATAGCAGGTCGCATCCATCACCATACTATGTTTGTCCGAGATGTAGGGCGACCAAGAGTCGAACAGTACTTGCTGCACCTTGTCCATATCCAACCTTTGGGCAAGTTCGCAGCGGATCTCGCTGAGGATCTTATAATTGGCAAGGCGTTTACCGCCAAGATGGATCCCACAGAAGAACTGGTAATCGATATTACCGTTTAGCTGATCGACCAAACGCCTATCGGAACAGCCCGCATAATGTTTAAGGAACATCAAGGCCAACTTTCCTTGAGGGCCGAATATATCTTGCCGAGGTCGCCCTCTAAAAAACGATCGAAAAATAGATCGAACTCCTCGATTTGTGATGTGAAAGAAATCTGTGCTGGAAATTGTCAATTCTACGTACCTTGGTCATACAATTCTTAGATAATACCCCGTTTTTAGAGCTAGAGACTCATATTCGGGGTTTTGTTCTATCCAAAATACAACTTATATGTCTGAATGTCAAGCGGTTGAATCATTACTGAAAGTGCCTACTTAGGCTGTAGTTTAATATTGTGTTGATATAATTGGTTTATGACTTAAAAAACTCTTTTTGTGTTATTTTATAATAAAATAAAAACATATATGGCAGTAAACCCCTGCTATATGGGATGCAGCTATCAACACCATTTTAAACTAGAGCCTATACTTTGTACTTATTACCCCTGTACTTAATACTTTGTACTTATTACCTATACCCTGTACTTAATGCGAATCAAGAGTTGGATTTTAGTTTTAATTGATAATCAATTTCCGGTCTCAAGCCTTGATTGGCATTACTACATAATATCCAAAATCTCAATAGCAGTCCCATTAAACATAACCGAATCTCCAATAGTTTTACCCATCAATAATTGCCCTATGGGTGTACCAGAAGAAATACAAAAAACGGATTGCCCATCTGATTTACATTCCCCCGCGGAAATTGCTAAATAATAGTTGGCTTTAGAAGTTTTCACTAGGCTACCTAAACCAATAACTGAAGTATTGGTTTTTGAGGGCACCTTGAATAAGATTTGTTCGGTCTTCTCAGCTTCGGCCAATTGTTGTCCTGATTTTTCACGTTCTAATTGCAGCATGGCCCTACCCGTTTCGTGTTTATCGCCTGCACTGCTTTTAGTTTCAGAAGTAAATGCTATCTGAATACCTTGAATGTTTTTTTGAATACGTGAAATACGTTCTTCTATGAAGTTTTGACAAAATCGATATAAGGTTTCTTTTATAGGGGTAGTAGGCATACCGCAAAGCTACTATTAAAAAGAACACTAACCTGAGTTCGATTAATAGTGATTTCTCAGAAGCCGTGTAAATAGTAAGATTTGGAAGATAAAAACGTAGCACTAACGGGTTAATTCAAGGCTTTTATCGTTAAAAGATTGCTGTTTAGACGGCTTATTCGGGAATCAGGTCTTGAATTGATTATAATTTACTTACTGTGAGATTGATATTAATCGAACTCAGGTTACTACTCTTCAAAATGGTACAAGTCTGCCAATTTATATACCAAAATATTAATCATACTATTATCGCGCTCTCCATTTTGGTACATACTATGAATCTGATTTTCATTTTCAGCTTTAAAATATTCCAAATCACCAGTGATATCTTCAGTAAAATCTTCCATGATTTAACCTAGATTGTGCATTAGAAAATCTATTAGGCCTTGAAACTAACTTCCTCGAGGCAAGCCAGGATCGAAATTTTATATTTTATCTCACCCAAAACTGCCAGAAAAACCAGTTCTGACCCCTCCTCCAAAAGAAAGGTAAATAGGAAACCCCGACCCAAGGGGCAGAGAATTTTTAGATTAAAGGGGTTTTAACTTTAGCTAAAACGTAAGCTCAGCCAATTCTTTACCTACCAAACTACCTATGGCAACCCCCATTCCGCCTAAACGAACACCACAGTATACTTGGTTTGACAGTTGCTTTATAATAGGTTTTTTATGTTGGCCCATACCCATAATACCGCTCCAACGCCTTTCAATTTCAAAAGGGGTATTTGGCAAAATAGTATTGATAAGAATCACCTCTAATTGATTTTGAATTAAATCAGTTTCTTCAAATGAGGTAGTTTCCTCGCCTTTAAAATCCAAATTTCTGCCTCCACCAAACAAAATACGGTCGTCTATATTCCTAAAATAATAATAGCCTTCATTTAAATGGAAGGTGCCTTTGATAGGTAAGTTTTTTATTGGTTTTGTAATTAGCACCTGAGCGCGCGCTGGTTTAACGGACTCATTTAATATTTGAGATGCAAAACCGTTGGTAGCGATTATAAGTTTGTTTGTTTGAAATTCAAATTGATCCGTATGTATAGCCACGCTAGATCCTTTTTCTTCAAAATGCTTAACCGTAATTGAATTGAGAATGGTTATGCCTTTCTTTTGTGCAAGTTGCAATAGGCCAATCATCATTTTACCAGTATCAATTTGGGCTTCAAATATATTGCTAATGTACTTTTCTTGAATGTTTTGAAAATTGAAGATGTTCGAAAAGGTTGTAAAAGCAGCTTTGCCAAAAATAGGATACAACAATTGATTTATGTTATCCAATTCGTTCATACAGGTATGGTATGCCTCTTTATGGGAATTTAAAAATAGTTCATGCCCGCCATACTTGTGATAATCGATGCGGGACTTCCCTAGAGTTTTACATAGTAGCCGTATACCATTCCAACGTTTTTGCACCAATTGTACTACCTCGTCTTCTGAATGGTGTTTTAAATCATCTAAAATCTCTGAAATACTACCAAAACATGCAAACCCGGCATTTTTAGTACTTGCACCTTGGGGCAATATGCCTTTCTCCAATATCAATATCTTGGCCTTGGGATATTGCTTACGAAGGGTCAAAGCACAATTTAACCCAACAATACCACTACCAACAATGGTAAAATCAATATTAGAGAGCCACGTTTTGTATTCCCAATAGCTTAGGTTCATCATACGTTAAGGATTTAGGTTTTATTAAATTACCTTTTCTTAGCGCATAAACCAACAAATTTTTAAATTTTTTCGAACGATTGTAACGGGTTTGGTGATATTTTGAAAACGTATAATTAAACGTGGGATTGATTGCAGGAAGTTTAATTACAGAAAATAGGTTTAAAATTCCCCTTTACCTACTCGGCTTTTATTCAAATAGGTCTTCTTTATCTAAATTCTTAATAGATGATGTCCTTGTAGAAAGGTAGTAAACAAAATGTAATATTAGAAAAACCGACCAAATTAAAGCGATTATATAAACTGTCTTTATATTCTCGTAATGCGATTCTAAACCAAATGTAAACCACAATAATGACACTATATTATGAGCAAGAAACGTGGAAAGATGAAATCTAAATCCGATATCGTAAATTGGTAAATATTCATATTCTTTTCTACCAAAGTAACTTCCATTAAACCACATTAGAATGGCATAAGCAATTGCTGTTATTATTGCTCCAATAATCAATTTATTAGTTATTGAAATGCTTAAACTAAATCGGAAAATAACTGTTAGCAGTATTGTTGCTAAAGTTAATTTTAATAAGTTGGGTGTTATAAATGTTTTCATGTGTTTATATTTATTGATTTTCAATGGTCACATGCTGTTCACTATTAATCATTCCCTTGAGTGATAAAAGTTTTAACATGCTCGTTTCATAACTATATTATTTTTTTAAGAGCTTGTTTATTTCAGAAGAGAAGAATAGTTTTATATTCCTTTCTATAAATTTTTCAAGTAATTCAGTTCCCATTTCGGTCAAGAAGTAATATTTCCTGTCAGGTCCTTTATTTCCTTTTTTATTTTCAAATGATACCACGTCAATATGTTCATATTTTCGCAAATTTCTATATAGACTCTGTTCCTCACAATTGATTGTGTTTTTGGATTTACTTTCAATAAATTTCTTGATTTCGTCAACATATTTTTGTCCATCCTTTAGTGCTAGGAATATCCACAAAGTAAGTTGTCCCTTTTTGTATGTTTCCTCCCAAGATGAGAGTAGATCAGGTAGTATGCCTTTTGTCATAATTAAACAGTATTATTCAACTTGAATAATACAAAGATATGAATATTTTTTAAATTTCAAAATTTTGGAGAAATGTCACGTCCTAAAATACGGCTACAGATTACATATGTTACTTAAAACCTTACTATATTAACTGAATGTTAAGGCGTTTTTGATTGGTCTATTCTTTACACCTACTTTCAAAAATCAGTATCTTGCACCCGATAAAAGAATACTATGAACTGGGAACAACTTCTCTCGCTAAAACGCCATGGAGATACCACAAAAAGATTACGAAAAGAGCAAGATGAAACCCGTTTAGGTTTTGAGGTAGATTATGATCGTATCATTTTTTCATCGGCCTTTCGTAGTTTACAAGATAAGACTCAAGTCATACCGCTATCAAAGACCGATTTTGTGCATACTCGCCTAACGCATAGTTTAGAGGTGTCAGTAGTAGGGCGTAGTTTAGGGCGTATCGCTGGAAAAAAAATACTGGAGAAACACCCGCATTTACAAGAAATGCATGGGTATAAATTTAATGACTTTGGAGCCATAGTAGCTGCGGCCGCTTTGGCCCATGATATAGGAAACCCACCTTTTGGGCATAATGGAGAAAAGGCCATAGGTGAATATTTTAAAAACGGAAATGGACAGCACTATAAATCTCAGCTCTCTGAAAAAGAGTTTCAAGATATTATTGATTTCGAAGGAAATGCAAATGGATTTCGGCTATTGACCGAAACTAGAGAAGGTGTTGATGGTGGATTAAGGTTGAGTTATGCTACTCTAGGAGCGTTTATGAAATACCCGAAAGAATCATTGCCAAAAAAACCTACAAAGCACATAGCTGATAAAAAGTTCGGTTTTTTTCAATCAGAAAAAGATAGTTTTCAAGAAATTGCGAAAGAATTAGGATTAGCACAAACCCGTGATGGCAGTGATATTAGTTTTTCAAGACACCCCTTAACGTATTTGGTTGAAGCTGCCGATGATATTTGCTATACTATCATTGATTTTGAAGACGGAATTAATCTAGGCTTAATTTCTGAAGATTATGCTTTAGAATACCTTATAAAATTGGTGAAAGATAGTATTAATACTAAAAAGTATAACTCACTTAAATACAAAGAAGCTCGTTTGAGCTATCTGCGGGCCTTGTCCATAAATACTTTGATTACGGATGCTATTGACGTTTTTGAAGCTAATGAAGAAGCCATATTAGCTGGAACTTTTGAGGTTTCCCTTATGGATAAAAGCAAATACGCTGCTCAAATCACCGATATTATTTCGTTGAGCGTTGAAAAAATTTATAAGTCGCAAGAAGTTATCGAAAAAGAAATTGCAGGATATAAAATCATCTCTGATATATTAGATGTATATATTACGGCATTGGTTCGTAAAAAAGAAGGCAATACATCTAATTATGGGGATTTAATACTGCGCACTTTACCTCTATTCTACCAGCGTACAGCCCTCTCATTATATCAAATTCTATTAAACACTTGTGGCTATGTGGCAAGCTTGTCAGATAGTGCCGCCGTACATATGCATAATAAGATTATGGGAAAACAACTTTAGATGGCTTGTCAATTGTTGGTTTTCAGTGAGCAGTAAACTTGCTCTTTTTTAAAAATTATAAGCAAGTCCCACACCCAAAAGCTGTTTGAACTGTATTCGCGTTTTTCCTGGATCGGTAATAGTACCATCGACAGCTTTTACCTCATCGAATAAAATATCATCATCATATATGATATGGGTACCTATATTGGCATTTATATATTTATTTACGACGAGATTAAAATTGAGCTCCCAATCAATATCAATATTGCCAAAACTGGTCAAATAATCACTGTATAAACTCAACCTATGACGCATACCAATATTTTTAGTGACCTGAGTTTCCCAATTGTTGGTAACTAAAAATCCAAACTCCAATAATACATTTTTTCCTTCCTGTACTACATTACCATCAGCATCCAATATAGCTTTTTGAACACCGAAAGCACCTCTATTTGCAAGATTCTGATCCAATACAAAAGTTGCTTTTTGAGTAACAGGAGATATGTATAGATTGAACTTCTGGTTTATGGAAATGTAAGAAGTACCTACTCCTAAAAAAGTATATCCTGGCGACATAAAACTTGAAATGGGCGTTTCTCTGTCTGGATACTTGAAACCATTTGAAAATTGAGTATTGAAATTCACCTTTACTGAGTAATACCAATTGGTTATAGTATCTCTTCGATATCCAAAAGTTGAGCTAAAGCGAATGGCATCATCACTTTTTCTGAGTTTTCGCCCTTCTTGGGCATTGATGCCATATCGTATTTGCAGTTCATTATCCCATTGAACATAACTGAATTTATAGTTGCGAACAAAACGGGCATCACCTATGGCAGAAACGGAATTATTACCACCGGCATTCCAATTTACAAAGGCTACCTCGTTTAGATTTACTGTAATTTTATTTACTTTTTCCCAAAATGAAGGCACCCGAAACCGCTTGAATTTTTTATCTAAAATTTTGGTGCGTCTAAAAGAAACTGCCGGATATGTTAAGTTCACACTTCGTGGTATTTGCTGGATCTTGACCAAAGGCATCCGTATGACAATGGTATCTATCTGAATAGAATCAGTCTGTGAGGGTGTGGGAATAGAATCTTGTGCCATGGTAATTGTATGTACCATGATCAAAATACAAAAAAGAGTAAGCGTTCTAAACATATTTACTTTAATGAATATGAGAGGTTATATGTTTTTTTAATGATGAAATGTCAATTTGGGCTATTTTGTGCAGTTCATCAACAGTACCGTGTTCAATAAAAGCATCTTCAATGCCAAATATCTGTATAGTGTTGAGATGCCTATGAAAATTTGCATACTCAAGAACGGCACTGCCAAAACCACCTATTTTACAAGCATCTTCTATAGTGACGATATGGTCATATGCAGAAAATATTTTTTCAAGTTGGCGAGTGTCCAATGGCTTGATAAAACGCATATTATAATGCCCTATTTCTTTCAGATTGCCCATTTCTTGAAGTAATTCAGAAACCATATTTCCTATATGCCCTATAGAAAGAACAGCAATTTTTGTGCCTTTTTTTAGTTCTTCGGATATTCCTATTGGAATTTTTTCAAAAGGAGTTTTCCAATTTTCAAGAACCCCCCTGCCCCTAGGGTATCGTATTGCAATAGGATGTTCTAGTCCCAATTGCGCCGTGTACATTATATTCCGGAGCTCAATCTCATTTATAGGAGCAAAAATAATGAGATTCGGAATACAACGTAAATAGGCAATATCATAAACCCCATGATGAGTCGCCCCATCTTGACCCACTAGTCCTGCACGATCTAAACAAAAAATTACAGGAAGATTTTGCAAGGCCACATCATGAATCACCTGATCATAAGCGCGTTGTAAAAAAGTAGAGTAAATATTACAAAAAGGAACCAATCCTTCCGCTGCCATACCGGCGGCCATAGTAACGGCATGTTGCTCGGCAATACCAACGTCAAAAGCCCTGTCAGGAATTTCTTCCATCATGAATTTTAATGAGCTACCTGTAGGCATGGCAGGCGTAATGCCCACAATGTTTGTGTTTTTCTTGGCTAATTCAACCAAAGTATGTCCAAAAACATCTTGATATTTAGGCGGCTGCCTTTCAGTCGACTTTTTAACTAAGTCACCTGTAATTTTATCAAATTTTCCCGGCGCATGATAGGTTACTTGGTTTTCTTCTGCTTGCCGTAATCCTTTGCCTTTTGTGGTAATTATATGTAAAAACTTTGGTCCAGAAACTGATTTTAATCGTTCTAATTCTGTAAGTAAAGCATTGATGTCATGCCCATCAATAGGACCTGTGTAATCAAAATTTAGGCATTCAAATATATTTTCATCTTTGGCCGTTCCTTTTTTCACGTTGGTCAAATATTTTTTAAGGGCGCCTACACTAGGGTCAATTCCGATAGCATTATCATTGAGTACAATGAGTACATTGGCATCGGTGACCCCCATATGATTTAGCCCTTCGAACGCCATTCCGCTAGCTATAGATGCATCGCCAATAACTGCAATATGTTGTTTTTTGTCATCTCCTTTTAGTTTTGAAGCGATTGCCATACCCAAAATAGCAGAAATAGATGTGGAACTATGCCCTGTGCCAAAATCATCATAAACACTTTCACTCTTATTAGGAAAACCACTGATGCCACCCAATTGGCGATTGGAGCCAAATATATTTTTCCGGCCAGTTAGTATTTTATGACCGTAGGCTTGATGACCTACATCCCAAATGAGTTTATCATTTGGAGTATCAAAAATATAATGTAGGGCAATCGTGAGTTCAATTACACCTAAACTTGCACCTAAATGTCCTTCTTTGGCAGCAACAATATCAATAATAAAATCGCGTAATTCGTGGGCGAGTTGAGATAGTTCGCCTAGGTTTAACAAGCGAAGGTCTGACGGAAATTTTATAGTATCCAATAGCCTCATTTCAGCTAACAAAAGTACAGTATTTTCATTCTATACTACCTTTGTTTAGCCCGCATTATTCACAGGTTAATACTCTAAAGTTGTATTTTTGGATTTATGATCGAACCCTACGATGACACTTACTTCATGAAAAGGGCTTTACAAGAAGCAGAAGAGGCTTTCAAAAAAGGAGAGGTGCCAGTTGGGGCTATAATTGTTATACAAGATAGAATCATTGCCAGAACCCATAATCTTACCGAGCAATTGAATGATGTCACGGCCCATGCCGAAATGCAGGCCATTACCGCAGCTGCTAATTTTTTAGGGGGTAAATATTTAAAAAATTGCACACTTTATGTGACTCTTGAACCCTGTCAAATGTGTGCTGGGGCTTTATATTGGAGCCAAATTTCTAAAATAGTATACGCAGCAAAAGACCTTGAACGAGGTTGTGGTGCTATGGGTACAAAATTACACCCTAAGACTACTATAACTGGAGGGGTTTTGGAAAACGAAGCTTCTGATTTATTAAAAAAATTCTTTGTACAAAAACGGAATTTAAATTGAAAAGTGTTTTTTTCGAACAACGAACAACGAACAACGAACAACGCGAACAACGAACAACGAACAACGAACAACGAATAACGAGGAGGAAGGAACGAAGATTACCCTTTTTTTTTCGGCGGTTTGCCTTGCATCTTTCTAACATTTTCTTCGGTCAACATATAATCATTCATCTTTTTGCCTTTACTCTCTTTATAGAGAAATAAAGGCATGGCAATGAGGAACAGACTTAAAGTGCCACCTCCTATATATTTATCTGCCAATTTCTCTTCTGTATCCTCTAAAGAAAAACCATAGCTAATAGCGGTTACAGCTGCGATGACGACAAGAATGATAATGTATTTCATTGAGCTTATTTTCTGTCAATTGAATTTTATAGTGTTGTATCCCTCCAACTGCGCTCAGGTTGACATTTTATATATTATTTCGTAAAATTAATCAATTCCCTTCGATAGGCTGTAAGTAGTTTTGATTTAGAGACGAAACCATGATACTTTCCGTTTTTGATTACCGGAAGGTTCCATGCGCCACTGTCTTGAAATTTTTGCATTACTTTTTGCATGTTATCGGTCTCATAAAAAATATAAGCAGGTGCTGAGTGCATAAAATCTGAAACGGTGGTGGTTTGGTATAGTGATGTTTCGAACATAAATTCACGAATATCATCTAACAGAACAATACCGACCAAGGCTTCCTCTTCATCAATTACAGGAAAAATATTTCGGGTAGATTTTGAAACGGATTTATGTAACATATCTCCTAAGAACATAGTGGGGTGTACCGTTTTAAAATTCTGCTCTATCACATCTTCAAGTTGCATAAGGGTTAGCACACTTTCATCTTTATCATGAGTCAACAGAGCACCTTGTTCTGCAAGCTCACGTGTATAGATGGTGTGGTCTATGGCATTTTTTGTAATCAAATACGATATGGCCGCCGTAATCATTAAAGGCACAAAAAGCTCATAACCGCCGGTGATTTCTGCAATTAAGAAGATAGCGGTCAAAGGGGCGTGAAGTACTCCGGCAATGAGCCCCGCCATACCAATTAAGGTAAAATTACTTTCAGATACGGCGAATCCTAAACCTAGATTATTAATAACTTTAGCTACTACATTACCAAGGGCACTGCCCATAACCATAGTGGGAATGAAAATTCCACCTGAACCACCAGCTGCAAAAGTTGTGGTCATGGCAATGGCCTTAAAAACAGTAAGACCAAACAAAAGTGCGATTACGACCCAAATATTATCCATATAAGCGTCGAAAGGAGTTGTACCTAAAGCAGCAATATGATTACCTTCTAAAAGATTATTGATAAAACCAAAACCCTCACCATATAAAGGAGGAATGAAATAGAGCATAATGCCTATGGCAAGTCCGCCAACCAATAAACGGTACTTCGGGCTCTTTAAAGGTTTGAACAGTTTTAAAATTCCGAAATACATTTTTGTAAAATAGATGGATGCAAAAGCAGTACCTACACCCAGTAGTATATAAAATAAGGTGTCTTTGATTTCAAAAGGATCTGATAACGAAAAATCAAAAAGAACTTCATTGCCCAAAAAGAAATAAGAGGTAAGCACTCCTGAAATCGAGGCCAGCAAAAGCGGAAGCATAGAGAGCATTGTAAAATCAATACTAAATACTTCTACGGCAAAAATAATCGCTGCAATCGGCGATTGAAATATTGACGATATGGCACCAGCTGAGGCACAAGCAATTAATAAGGAACGGGTTTTTGAATTGACATGAAAAAGTCTTCCCAAATTTGAACTTATTGCCGAACCTGAAGCAACAGCCGGACCTAGTAGTCCTACAGAACCACCAAAACCAACCGTGAGGGGAGCAGTAATTAAAGGAGTATATATATTTTTCAAATCGATAATCCCTTTCTTTTTTGACAAAGAAAATAGGATAGATGAAATAGCATGCTCCAATTTCTTTTTATGAACAAATTTCACATATAGAAATACTAAGGTCAGCCCAATGATAGGAAGTATAAAATATAGTTGATTGCTATAAAAAACAATACCGTTTTCTAATGAAGATTGAATGAAGTACGTAAGGTTTTTAAGTACAACCGATGCTAAACCAGCCAATAAACCTACCGCGACAGCCAGAATATGTGTAAAGGTTTTATTGGAGATATTTTTATATCGCCATTTTAAGAATTTGGTAAATAACTTTTGTGTTCGGGTCGGCATTTAGAAGGTTTGCTTGCTTAAAAGTATTAAAAAATCCCGTGTTATAGCAGTTTTATGATTTTGAATCTATAGAATTCCGTAATTTTACATAAAATTTCGAACAACACCTTTTAGGTGTCAATTTAAGAACCCAATACCTTATTATTAGGTATTATCTAGAAATAAGATGCTTATACCTAAGCAAATAGATTCAAATTATATTAAGAACATTTCTTCTGTTCTAAGCAATTCTGCATTCAACAAAATAATAAGAGATGATAATTATAATGCAATTGATAAACGAATTTCTAAATACTTAACAAATAATAATAGGGTTCAGCTTAGTACTTACTATGATTTCTATGAACATCTATATAATTCAATGCTTAAAACATATAGAAATGAATTTATTTATAAAAATGAAATTGTAAGTAAAATATTGTTAGGTAGATATAGTTTAAATACAGCTACCGTTTTAAACGAATTTAGAATTGGGAAGTCTATTGCCGACTTAATTATGTTAAACGGCACGTCTATTGTTTATGAAATTAAAACCGAGTACGACTCCCCAGAAAGGTTATTGTCTCAAATACACGATTACAGGAAGTCGTTTTTGAATGTTGTAATAGTTGTTCATTACAATCATTTGAAAAAGTATAGAGATTTCTTATTGACCAACAACCTTAAGAATATAGGAATACTAACTCTTACCCAAAGGAATACGTTAAAGGTTTCTATTAAGCCAAAAGAGGATGGTTCACATTTAGATATATCCTATATGTTTAAATGCTTAAGAAAGCCTGAGTATACAAATCTTATTGAAAAGTATTTTGGATATAAACCTGAAGTTCCTAACACAAAAATGTTTAAGGAGTGCCTTTGTTTGGCTAATAAAATTGACAAAAGGGATTTTCATGACTTGATGTTCAGTTATTTGAAAAAGAGAACAATTGCTGAAAAAAAAGCGGTATCTTCCTCCGAGATTCCTGCTTTTTTGAAGCACATATCTATATGCTCTAATTATAAAAAGAAGGATATCGAAAAGCTAAATTTGTTCTTAAATAAAAAATTATAACATATGTATTTTCCTTTTCTTAGAGGAAAGCAATTTGAATTAATCGCTTTACGGGAAGCGGCAAGTTTTATTGCGGGCAATCAAGCTATTAGACCAATAATAGAGCCCGTTAAAAAGAAAACTTCGACCTATATCAAGACGCTAGAAATACTTCAAGCGCATAATATCAATTTTACTATAGTAATTAATCCAAGTGTTGGAAAGCTTATACAAAATATAGATTATGTATGCAAAAACTTATTACCTGTTCATACATATGATAATTTCCAAATTGGCATCATAGTAAGAAGCGAAACAAATCTTAATATAGTAGCTGAAAAATTAGATGAATTAGGAGTTTCTAAGGCTCCTGTTGTTTTAATATTAGAGGTTGTTCTTGATGAATCATTCGAGTCATTATTAAGTTTTATTATTAATCATAATATAACTCATGTTTTGACCAGTCCTCAAATGAGCGGCAGACGAAAAGTAATTCGTGAGTTGAGAAAGGTTAGTGATGGCTTAGTCTTTATGTCAGACCCATTTGTTAAACAGTTACGGAATAAAGACTACAATCGTGACACAGATGAGTTTTACAGCGATGAACATCTTTATTTTGATGAAGATGGATATATGGGTTATTCTGACTTCCTTACAATCGGCAAGGGTTATTCAGAAGCGGGATTCTCACCTTATGCTGTTGCAATACATCTTACATATCCTAACGAAGAACAAGAATTTAGGATCAGACATTTTGTGTCAGACTCAAATGAAGATATTTCCGATGTTGCAGGAAAATTTGAAGAAGCCTTGGATAAGCTAATACTTTTTATTGACGAAAGGGGAATGGAAACTAGGGCTTGTCAAGAATTCAGAAAACTAAGTGGAGCAGGTAAATACCCTGGTCTTGGTACAGTAAAAAAACTATCTATTCTTCATCACATTGAATTGGTTTATAATCACTTTGCCTAACTATGAATTGTTGTACAGAGTGTTTTATAGATATTGAGTTAAAGGGGTTTATTAATTCAAACTCTAATAAAACCGGCAATTGCGATTTTTGCGAAAATCATGATAAACCATTAGTTGACGTTTTAGAGTTGCAAGCCATGTTTATTACTCTTTTTGATATTTATCAGATTGACACTAATGGTTTCTCTCTTGAAGAGGCACTCCAAAATGATTGGAGTATATTCAATACAAATAGTAAGCTTAAAATAGTTGAATTGATTAATGCACTCTGTCAGGGTCTTGACGAAGAATATAGGGAGTTGTTAGCCGGTCTAGTTCGTATTGTTGTGCCTGATGAAACAAAAGAATTAATTCAAAATTGGGAATCATTTAAGGAAGAAATAAAAAAGGGAAACAGGTTTTTTTTCAACAACAAAGCGAATCTTCAGTCAATAGAAAATATCTTACCAATAAGAGGCTACTCCAAAGGTAAAATTTTCTATAGGTCGAGAATTTCTGACTATGAATTTGGGCATCCGGTAGATAAAATGGGAAAACCTCCTTACAAACTTTCAAAATCTGGAAGGGCCAATCCCAAAGGTATTCCATATTTATATTTAGCTCAATCTATTGAAACTACTATGTACGAAGCTAGAGCCACTTTTCTTGATTATGTTTCTATTGGTAAATTTGTTTTAGAAGAAGACATCAATGTTATATCTCTGAGAACTTCCTATCAGGTAAGCCCTTGGAGTGACTTTTCTTTAGAAGATTATATTAAAAACAAACAGTTACTAGACAGGTTTGAAACAGATTTAGCAAAACCTTTAAGGAGACAAGATAATGAACTTGATTATTTACCTACACAATACTTGTGCGAGTATATTAAATCTTTAGGTTATGATGGTGTTGAGTATGGTAGTTCTCTTCACGATGGAGGAATTAATCTTGTTGTGTTCAACGATGAAAAGCTAACATGCAAATCTGTTGAAGTTCATGAAGTTTCAAAAATTGAAATTTTATCGAAACCTCTTTAATTTTTTTGCTAATTAAAATAAACTACCTCGGGGCAAGCCCACGAGGCATTAACAAGGAATTCACCTTTTCATTTCGACGCAAGCGTCGGAGTATTAAACCCACTGGTGGGAATAAACTATATATCCAACTTCAAATTCAATTCCTTCAACTGCTCATCGTCAATAGCAGCAGGCGCATCAATCATAACATCACGTCCACTATTGTTTTTAGGGAAAGCAATAAAATCACGAATAGTTTCTTGTCCTCCTAAAATAGCAACTAATCTATCAAGACCAAATGCAATACCACCGTGTGGGGGAGCGCCGTATTGAAAAGCATCCATTAGAAAGCCAAACTGTGCTTTAGCCTCTTCAGGTGTAAAGCCCAAATGTTTGAACATAGTACTTTGCATTTCCTTATCATGAATACGAATAGACCCTCCGCCAATTTCATTTCCGTTTAAAACCAAATCATAGGCATTGGCCTTTACCGCACCTGGGTCTGTATCTAAAAGTTTTAACTGACCGGGTTTTGGAGATGTAAAAGGATGATGCATGGCGTGGTAATGCCCAGTTTCTTCATCCAATTCCAATAAAGGAAAATCTACTACCCATAATGGAGCAAATTCCTCCGCATTTCTTAAGCCTAAACGCTCTGCAAGCTCCATACGTAAAGCACTTAATTGTGTACGTACTTTATTGGCATCACCAGAAAGCACACATATTAAATCCCCAGCTTTTGCACCAGTAACTTCTGCCCATTTGGCTAAATCTTCTTGGTCATAGAATTTATCAACTGAAGATTTAAAGCTTCCGTCATCATTACATCTTGAATAAACCATGCCCAAAGCACCTACTTGAGGGCGTCTTACCCAATCAATAAGTTTATCAATTTCTTTTCTGGTATAGCTGTTTGCGCCCGGTACTGCAATACCCACTACTAATTCAGCATTGTTGAAAACGCCGAAATCTTTATGCTGCGCGACTGCGTTTAATTCGCCAAACTCCATTCCAAAACGAATATCAGGCTTATCATTACCATATTTGCGCATAGCATCATCATAAGACATTCTAGGAAATGAGTCTATTTCAACCCCTTTAATTTCTTTCAGTAAGTGTTTAGTTAATCCCTCAAAAGCATTCAAGATATCTTCTTGTTCAACAAAGGCCATTTCACAGTCGATCTGTGTGAATTCTGGTTGGCGATCAGCTCGTAAATCTTCATCTCGGAAGCACTTTACAATCTGAAAGTATTTGTCCATTCCGCCTATCATTAGCAATTGCTTAAAGGTTTGCGGTGATTGCGGAAGGGCATAAAACTGCCCTTTGTTCATACGACTGGGCACTACAAAATCACGTGCGCCTTCAGGTGTGGATTTTATTAAATAAGGAGTTTCAACCTCAATGAACCCTTCATTAGATAAGTATTTTCGAACCTCCATAGAAACCTTACTTCTAAAAATAAGGTTTTCTTTTACAGGGTTTCTACGAATATCTAAATAGCGATATTTCATACGAATATCCTCGCCGCCATCGGTTTCATTTTCTATAGTAAAAGGGGGTGTTTCAGATTCGTTTAAAACAGTAAGTTCTTCAACTAAAACTTCAATATTTCCCGTCGGGATGTTTGGATTTTTAGAAGCTCTTTCGATAACAGTACCATTTATTTGAACCACAAATTCACGCCCTAAACTTCTAGCTTGTTCTATTAATTTAGATGAGGTACGGTCTTCATCAAAAACCAGTTGGGTGATGCCATAGCGGTCGCGAAGATCTATCCAGACCACAAAACCTTTGTCTCGCGTTTTTTGCACCCATCCTGAAAGGATCACTTTGGTATTGATATGGGTTTCGCGTAATTCTCCGCAAGTATGACTTCTGTACATGAACTAAATAATTTTAAAGAAGCAAATGTACTAAGTATCATCATGATAAGCAGAAAGATTTTTGAAGTATTAAAGGGTATAAATCGAAACAATCTTAAACATTAATAAAATGCTAACTATTTTTCAATTTTTATATTGATTTTCAATCATTTTAACGTTAAAAGGTGGTTTTTTCCGACAAGATGTTAAATTTTTATTAAATATTTCAGAAGATTCTGTACATTTAGAGCATTGATTTAATTCAAATATTTAAAATATGAAACAAACTTTATACAAAAGGGGATTGTTCTTATTGTTATTTTTGCTGCCAGCGATGGTAATGGCACAAGGAACAATACAAGGAACCATCTCTGACGAGAACAATCTTGCTATACCTGGTGTAAGTGTGGTCGTAAAAGGTACCACCAATGGAACCACCACCGATTTTGATGGTAATTATGAACTGGTAGTCGACAATTTTCCGGTGACTTTGGTATTTTCTTATCTAGGCTATGCCACCCTAGAAGTTGAGGCTACAGAAGCAGGTACTTTGAACCTAGCAATGGAAGAATCAGTCACCGGACTTGAAGAGGTTATTGTTACTGGTTTGGCAACCTCTATCAAAAGAGCCAATGCGGCGAATGCCGTTTCTTCTATATCTGCTGAAGCCTTAATAGGCACAACTCCGCCACCTACTGTTGATGGTGCCCTTTATGGAAAATTTCCGGGGGCTGTAGTAACGGCAAACTCGGGAGCTCCTGGTGGTGGAATCTCTATACGTCTTAGAGGGGCAACCTCTATTACAGGAAATAGCCAGCCGCTTTATATTTTAGATGGGGTGTACATTGATAATTCTTCGATATCCAATGGCACAAACTTTGTTTCAGCAGCAGCAGCAGGCGGAAACGCCTCTAATCAAGATAACCCAACCAACAGATTGGCAGATCTTAATCCCTACGATATTGAGAATATAGAGATATTAAAAGGAGCATCTGCAGCGGCAATCTATGGCTCACGTGCTTCTGCCGGGGTGATAATTATAACAACAAAACGGGGAAAGTCAGGTGAAACTAAATTTAATTTTTCACAATCAGTAGGTGTTGTTTCCGCAATTAACTTGCTAGGGACCAGAGATTTTACAGAACAAACCATTCAAGACGCTTTTGGAGCAGCAGCACTGCCTTTATTTATTGCAGCTAGGGATTCAGGACAATTGTTTGATTATGAAGAAGAACTTTTTGGAGAAAACGGTTTCTTGAGCAATACCAATTTAAGTCTAAGTGGAGGTAATGATAATACGGGGTACTACGCAAGTGTAAGCCATACTAACGAAGAAGGAATTGTAAAAAACACAGGCTATGAAAAGACTTCTATACGATTGAATTTAGATCATAGACCAACCGATTACCTGAAATTAGCATTTAGCACCAACTATGTGTATTCTTCTTCAGATAGGGGTTTCTTTAACAACGATAACAGTGGTACTACCATCGGGGTAAGTTTAACAGGTACACGACCCTTTGATAATTTGTTTCCTGATGCAAATGGAGTATATCCTGATAATCCAAATGGTTCTTCCAATATTTTACAGACTCGAGATTTAATCACCAATAATGAGCGGGTCGATAGACTTATTATGGGAGGTACGGCAAATTTTGATTTGTACAAAACGGAAAAATCAAATTTAAAATTGATTCTTAGAGGGGGGCTTGATTTCTACAACCTAAAAACCTTAGCCTTGTTTCCTAAAGAACTCCAATTTCAAAATCCTAATAATGGGGGCTTAAATGGAGTTTCTATTCAAGGGAATACGATAAATAAGAATTACAATTTATCAGGATTCTTAGTTCATAATTATTTTACAGATAACAATATTAATTTTAGAACTCAGGCCGGTCTTACAAGAGAGTTCTTTGATCGAAACACCAATATTATCTCTGCATCAACTTTAGTTGCTTCTGAATCTAATGTAGACCAAGCAGCAAATACAGGTGTAAACCAAACCCGTATCAGGCAAGAGGATGCAGGCTTTTTTGTTCAAGAAGAGGTTAATTTTGATGACAAAGTAATTCTAACTGCTGGGGTAAGAGGGGATAGATCATCTAACAATGGCGATGCCGATCAACTTTTTTATTACCCAAAAGGATCGATCGCTGTTAACCTTCACAACTTTGGTATTGGAGGAGATGATTCTTTTTTAAATCAGCTTAAATTTAGAGCCGCTTATGGTGAGTCGGGTAATTTTCCGGTATTTGGTTCAACATTTACATCTTTTAACACCTTTTCTACTTCGGGGCTTTTAGGAATTAGTTTGGGTGGCGTTAGAGGAGATTCAGATTTGGGTCCTGAAAGACAAAGAGAATTTGAAACTGGAATTGATTTCGGCTTGTTTAAAAATAAGATTCGGGCTTCGATTACCTACTACATTAAGACGGTTGACGATCTTTTATTACAGCCTACTTTAGAACCCTCAACAGGGTTTACATCTCAGTTTATCAATGCAGGAAGCTTAAGAAATAATGGTTTAGAACTTACCATTGAAGCTAATATTTTTGATACTGAAAATTTTAAATGGTATTTTGATGCCAATTTCTTTACCAATGAATCTGAAATTACAGAGTTGAACGTACCTGCATTTAATGTAGGCGCTTTTGGAGCAACTTTAGGAACCTTTAGAATAGAAGAAGGGAAAAGTGCTACACAACTTGTTGGAATTGGGCCGAATGCTGATCCTAATACGGGACTTCAAGAATTTGGAGATTCAGCACCGGATTTTACGGTGGCGTTTAATAATAGAATAGAATATAAGAATTTTGAACTTACCTTTCTTTGGCAATGGAAACAAGGTGGTGATAATGTAAACTTAACTGCCCTGCTTACAGACCTGAATGGTACCAGTGCAGATTTTGACAGAATAGACCTTGATCCTACCGGACAAGTTGGCAACGGTGCCTTTAGACTTGCAAATTTAGGAGTGTCGGCCGAGCCTTTTATAGAAGACGCTTCTTATCTAAGATTACGGGAATTAGGATTCTATTATAATTTTTCCGAAAACATTATTGAAAAAGTATTTGGAGGTCATGTAGACGGTCTAAGATTAGGTTTTTCAGGAACCAATTTGATAAACATTTTTGATTATAACAGTTATGACCCTGAGGTATCTAACTTTGGGTCAAATGGAATTTTCACAGGGGTAGAAGTTACCCCTTTCCCATCTTCTAAGAGACTTTTGTTTCATTTAGCTGTAAATTTTTAAACAAATCGTTATGAAAATAAATATAAATAAATTAGCAATAGTCGCACTGGTATTTGTCGTCACAACTTCATGTACGGTACAAGAATTTTCCGATTTAAATAATCCCGAAGCGGATGCTTTCTCAGAAAACCTTTCACGAGGGGATTTGCAAGATTTAATAGGAGGAGTATTATTTAGTTCCCGTGCAAGACTGGGAACTTATTATGATGGTGTTGGAGTAATAGGAAGGGAGTATTATCGTTTTTCTAGTTCAGACCCTAGATTTACTACAGATCTTTTAGGGGGCGATGCATCGGTACTGGATAATAACACGTTTTATATTACTGCGCCTTGGGGTGCGCGATACCGTACCGTAAAAAACGCAAATATTATATTGGATATTATTGATAACCAAAGTTCATCCGAGCTATTTACCGATCAAGAATTAGAGGCGACCAGGGGGTTTTTGACAACATGGATCGCCTATGAATTATTACTTAATTTGAACTTGACCGATGACCAAGGAATTCGGGTAGATGTTGCCGATGAGAATAACATAGGGCCTTTTGTTTCGAAGACCGAAGCCTTAAGTAGTATTCGAAGTATTTTAGATCAGGGAGCTATGGCGCTTCAAGGCGGCGGTGATAACTTTCCATTCAGACTTACTTCTGGTTATGCAAATTTTGATACTCCATCTACCTTTAGACAGATAAACAGAGGTATCGCCGCAAGGGTAGCTGCCTATCAAGAAGATT
>QILY01000115.1 GCA_003232155.1 Maribacter sp. | reverse complement strand
CCTATTAAGTGAGCGAAGTCATCAACGGCATTCAACATCTTCATGGTATATTTTTTACCTTTTGGTAATACTTCTTCCCCTAAATCATTTAATACACCTTGAGAGGTTTTTCCATTAATAAGTGTAAATAATTTTTCGACCAATACATCTTTAAGTTGTTCGAACTTTACTTCGTATTCTAACTCAAGTGTTATAATTGCTTCTTTATCTTCAGAACGCCTACGCTTATCTTTTATAGATCTAGAGAACAATTTCTTTTCGATAACAACTCCTCTTAATGAAGGAGAGGCTTTTAAAGACGCATCTTTTACATCGCCTGCTTTGTCACCAAAAATAGCGCGAAGTAATTTTTCTTCTGGGGTTGGATCAGATTCACCTTTAGGTGTAATCTTACCAATTAATATATCGCCAGGTTTTACTTCTGCACCGATACGGATCATTCCGTTTTCATCCAAATCTTTTGTAGCTTCTTCAGAAACATTAGGAATATCGTGCGTTAATTCTTCAGCACCTAACTTAGTATCCCTAACTTCTAAAGAATACTCATCTACGTGAATAGATGTAAAGATATCTTCACGAACTACTTTTTCAGAGATTACAATTGCATCTTCAAAGTTATATCCTTTCCAAGGCATGAAAGCTACAGTAAGGTTTCTACCTAAAGCCAATTCTCCTTTTTCAGTTGCATAACCTTCACAAAGTACTTGTCCTTTTTTAACCTTATCACCTTTTTTGACAATAGGCTTCAAGTTAATACTAGTTCCTTGGTTCGTTTTTCTATATTTAACCAACTTATAGGTCTTAGCATCATCTTCAAAGCTTACTAATTTTTCAGCTTCAGACCTCTTGTACTTAACTGTAATTTTCTGAGAATCTACATATTCTATAACACCTTCTCTTTCCGCATTAATCAATATTCTTGAATCAGAAGCTACTTGACGCTCAAGACCAGTACCTACAATTGGAGATTGTGGTTTCAATAATGGAACTGCTTGGCGCATCATGTTCGACCCCATCAAAGCACGGTTCGCATCATCATGTTCCAAAAACGGAATCAATGAAGCCGATATCGAAGCAATTTGATTTGGCGCAACGTCAGTATAGTTAATTTCACTTGGGTCTACAACAGGAAAATCACCTTCTTCTCTTGCAATTACCTTATCACTATCTATAGTACCATCATCTTTCAATGGAATGTTAGCTTGTGCTATCTTCATTCCTTCTTCTTCTTCAGCACTCAAGTAAACAAACTCGGCAGTATTTACTTTAGACTTATCAACTTTACGATATGGTGTTTCTATAAAGCCCATTGGGTTCACCTTGGCAAATACTGCTAATGAAGATATTAAACCAATGTTCGGGCCTTCAGGTGTTTCAATAGGACATAACCTACCATAGTGTGTATAATGAACATCACGCACCTCAAAACCTGCTCTCTCTCTTGAAAGACCTCCAGGCCCAAGGGCAGATAATCTTCTCTTATGAGTTATTTCTGCTAACGGATTCGTTTGATCCATAAACTGGGATAACTGGTTTGTACCAAAGAATGAGTTGATAACTGAAGACAAGGTCTTCGCATTAATCAAATCAATTGGGGTAAACACCTCATTATCACGAACATTCATACGCTCACGAATAGTTCTTGCCATACGTGCAAGACCTACACCAAACTGAGATGACAATTGTTCGCCTACAGTTCGAACACGACGGTTTGAAAGGTG
This sequence comes from Maribacter sp., assembly GCA_003232155.1. Taxonomy (GTDB): domain Bacteria; phylum Bacteroidota; class Bacteroidia; order Flavobacteriales; family Flavobacteriaceae; genus Maribacter_C. The sequence continues at coordinate 9,597 of QILY01000115.1, read as the reverse complement.
GTCAATATCATCAATCTCTGCTTTTGAGTTGATCAGTTCAATCAAATATTTTATAATAGTTATGATATCTTCTTTGGTTAAGACTTGCTTATCCATTCCAATATCCAACTGCAATTTTTTGTTCATTCTGTAACGCCCAACCTCACCTAGGTTATAACGTTGATCTGAAAAGAACAACTTGTCAATAATACCACGTGCTGTCTCTTCATCGGGCGGTTCGGCATTACGTAATTGACGGTAAATATGTTCTACTGCTTCTTTTTCAGAATTCGTAGGATCTTTTTGCAATGTATTATGAATTATAGCATAATCAGATTGCGCATTGTTTTCTTTATGTAGAAGGATGGTTTTAACATCGGCTTCCATAATTTGAGTGATATGATCTTTTTCAAGGATAGTATCACGATCTAAAACTATCTCATTTCTTTCAATAGATACAACTTCACCAGTATCTTCATCAACAAAATCTTCATGCCAAGTATTCAAAACTCTAGCAGCTAACTTACGGCCTAGCACTTTTTTAAGTCCTGCATTAGAAACTTTCACCTCTTCAGAAAGGTCAAAAATTTCTAAAATATCCTTATCACGCTCAAAACCAATAGCCCTGAACAAGGTAGTAACAGGCAATTTTTTCTTTCTATCGATATAAGCGTACATAACGCCATTGATATCGGTAGCAAATTCAATCCAAGACCCTTTAAAAGGTATTACTCTGGCTGAATATAATTTAGTTCCATTTGCATGGAAGGATTGACCAAAGAAAACCCCTGGTGAACGGTGTAATTGAGAAACTACAACACGTTCTGCCCCATTAATTACAAATGTACCACTAGGTGTCATATAAGGTATTGTACCCAAGTACACGTCTTGAACTATGGTTTCAAAATCTTCGTGCTCTGGATCGGTACAATATAATTTTAATCTAGCTTTTAATGGAACGCTATAGGTAAGACCACGCTCAATACACTCTTGAATAGAATATCTAGGCGGGTCTATGAAATAATCTAAAAACTCTAATACGAACTGGTTTCTAGTGTCTGTTATTGGAAAGTTTTCCATGAAGGTGTTATATAAACCTTCATTGCCTCTTTCATCAGATTTTGTTTCAAGTTGGAAAAAATCTTGAAAAGACTTAATCTGAATATCCAAGAAATCCGGATATTCCGGCGTGTTCTTAGCGGATGCAAAACTTATTCTTTCAGTCTGATTTGTGAACATCTATGGACAGTATTATGATCGTGAATACTAAAATTTCAAAACTTAATTGGGTTGTATATGACTTTATATACTTTGCCTATATCTATAAAATAGGTTTAGGTCTAACCGCAAAAAGCGAATAGACCTAAACCAAAAGTGCTATGGTTGTTGCTATTATTTAAGCTCAACTTCTGCTCCTGCTTCTTCCAATGATTTTTTGATTCCTTCAGCTTCGTCTTTAGAAACACCTTCTTTTACAGCTTTTGGTGAGCTATCAACGATATCTTTAGCATCTTTCAATCCTAAACCGGTTAATTCTTTAACCAATTTAACAACTGCTAATTTAGAACCGCCAGCGGCTTTCAAAATTACATCGAATTCTGTTTGTGCTTCAGCAGCTTCATCACCACCTGCGGCAGCGCCGCCACCAGTAGCAACAGCAACTGCAGCAGCTGCAGGCTCTATACCATACTCATCTTTTAATATATCAGCTAATTCATTAACCTCTTTTACGGTCAAGTTAACCAACTGTTCTGCGAAATCTTTTAAATCTGCCATTTTTCTATCGTTTAATAAAATTTTAAAATATAATTGTTTTTAGTGCGTACTATTCTCTTTCTGATAATGTTTTAAGGATCCCGGCAAGTTTACCTCCACCAGATTTAAGTCCTGAAATAACGTTCTTGGCAGGAGATTGTAATAATCCAATAATCTCGCCGATCATTTCTTCTTTAGATTTAATGCTAACAAGCGCATCCAGATTTTCATCACCAATATAAATTGCTTCTTCTACGAAAGCTCCTTTTAACAAAGGCTTATCTGATTTCTTTCTGAAATTTTTGATAAGTTTTGCGGGTGCGTTCCCAATTTCAGAGAACATTAAAGAAGTATTACCTTTTAATACTTCAGGAAGTTCACCAAACTCTTTATCAGAAGCTTCCATTGCTTTAGCAAGCAATGTATTCTTAACCACAGCAAGTTTAACATTTGCTTTGAAACACGCTCTTCTTAAATCAGAAGTAGCGGTTGCATTCAAACCTGATATATCTGCTAAATAAATAGTAGGACTATCGGCTAACTGCGCAGTTAAATCTTGTATAACGGTTGCTTTTTCTTCTCTTGTCATAATTGATATTTTTAACTACCAGTTATTTAAACTGTCTTAGGGTCTAATTGAACACTTGGGCTCATGGTACTTGACATAAAAATACTCTTCATGTATATACCTTTTGATGCTGTAGGTTTCAATTTGTTCAAAGTATCTAACAATTCTTTAGCATTGTCAGCAATTTTTTCAGCTGTGAAAGATGCCTTTCCTACTGCAGCGTGAACAATACCTGTTTTATCTACTTTGAAATCTATTTTACCAGCCTTTACATCAGATACTGCTTTTGCAACATCCATAGTAACTGTTCCTGTTTTTGGATTGGGCATTAATCCTCTTGGTCCTAAAATTCGACCTAAAGGTCCTAATTTACCCATTACGCTTGGCATGGTGATAATTACATCAACATCGGTCCAACCGCCTTTTATTTTATCCAAATACTCATCTAATCCAACAAAATCAGCACCGGCTTCAGTAGCCTCTGCTTCTTTGTCCGGGGTCACCAAAGCCAAAACTTTAACGTCTTTTCCTGTTCCGTGAGGTAATGTTACAACACCACGAACCATTTGATTAGCTTTTTTAGGATCAACCCCTAAACGAACTGCTAAATCAATTGAAGCATCAAATTTTGTATTGGTTATCTCTTTGATTAAAGCAGAAGCTTCGTCAACAGAATAAAGTTTATCCCTATCTATTTTGGCGTGCGCTTCTTTTTGCTTTTTAGTTAATTTTGCCATTTAAATTGCTTTTAAGATTTTAAAAAGGTCGTTTTCCAGCTACCTTCATACCCATTGAACGCGCTGTACCTGCAACCATACTCATAGCAGATTCAACAGTAAACGCATTAAGGTCTACCATTTTATCTTCAGCTATAGTCTTGATTTGATCCCAGGATACACTACCTTGTTTTATTCGGTTAGGTTCGCCAGATCCTTTTTTAATCTTAGCTGCTTCCATCAATTGAACTGCCGCTGGGGGTGTTTTTACAACAAAGTCGAAAGACTTGTCTTTATACACGGTGATAACAACTGGCAATATTTTGCCCGGTTTGTCCTGTGTACGCGCGTTAAACTGCTTACAGAACTCCATGATGTTAACGCCGGCAGCACCTAAGGCGGGTCCAACCGGTGGCGACGGATTCGCTGCACCTCCCCTAACTTGTAGTTTAACTACTTTACCTATTTCTTTTGCCATTGTTTAAAATTAAATTGAAAGTGTGTCAATTGGAAGCAACACAACTTTTAAATATGTAACAATTACTTTAAATCTTTTCTACTTGCATATAACTTAGTTCCAATGGTGTTTTTCTTCCGAAAATTTTCACCATAACTTCAAGTTTACGCTTCTCTTCATTTATTTTTTCAACAGTACCATTAAAACCATTAAATGGGCCATCGATAACTTTTACGGTCTCACCAAAAACGAACGGAATAGCAACGCTATCTGTATTAATCGCTAATTCATCGACCTTACCGAGCATTCTGTTCACTTCTGACTTTCTCAAAGGAACAGGATCACCGCCTTTGGTTTCACCTAAGAAACCTATTACATTGGTAATGGAACGTATGATGTGAATCATTTCTCCACCCAAATTGGCTTTCACCATAATATATCCTGGAAAATAAACCCTTTCTTTATTGATTTTTTTTCCATTTCGAATTTGGACTACTTTCTCAGTAGGCACCAAAATATCTTCTAAATAATCTGAAAAGCCAAGTCTGGATACTTCATTCTCGATATAGCCTTTGATTTTATTCTCTTGACCACTGACAGCTCTTATCACATACCATTTCTTTTCCAATATTTCTGACATAGGGCTTGTCTTAATTTAATACTTCGTTGAAATATAATTTTATCAATTTGCTAAAAACAGTATCTACTCCCCAAGTTGCCAAGGCAAATAAAATCGAAAAAACTGCCACTACCATCGTAAGATTAGATGACTCCGCTCTTGTAGGCAACGTAATATTATTTTTAAGTTCCTCAATTGATTCTTTAATATATGTCAACATATTACTTTTGTTTTTGGCATGCTTCGACTGCGCTCAGCACAGGCTTCAGAGAAACTTTTTTTTTAAAATAGGCTCTCGGTCTTACAAATCTCTTATTTATTTTGGCACGGGAGGAGAGACTCGAACTCCCGACACCTGGTTTTGGAGACCAGTGCTCTACCAACTGAGCTACACCCGTATCTATTTACATTGAAAGGTATCCGTCAATCGACGGACACCCTTAAATATATAAATTCATTAATTTAAGATCTTAATCTAAAATCTTGGTAACCTGACCAGCACCTACTGTTCTACCACCTTCACGAATTGCAAAACGAAGTCCTTCGCTCAATGCAATTGGAGATAACAATTCAACAATAATAGTAAGGTTATCACCTGGCATAACCATTTCAACTCCACTAGGAAGGTTGATTGTACCAGTTACATCTGTAGTTCTTACGTAGAACTGTGGACGATAGTTATTATGAAATGGCGTGTGACGACCACCTTCTTCTTTTTTAAGGATATAAACCTCAGCTTCAAATTTAGCATGTGGCTTAACAGAACCTGGCTTGCAGATTACCATTCCACGGCTAATCTGGGCTTTTTCAATACCTCTTAACAAGATACCAACGTTATCACCTGCTTCACCTCTATCCAAAATCTTACGGAACATTTCAACACCAGTAACTGTAGAAGCCAATTTCTCAGCACCCATACCAATAATATCCACAGTATCACCAGTATTGGCAACACCAGTTTCGATACGACCAGTTGCAACAGTACCACGACCAGTAATCGTAAATACATCTTCAACAGGCATTAAAAAAGCTTTATCAATATCTCTTTTTGGAAGTTCGATCCAAGAGTCTACCGCTTCCATCAATGACATTACTGTATCAACCCATTTTTGTTCACCGTTAAGTGCACCAAGAGCTGAACCAGCAACAACAGGTCCGTTATCACCATCGTACTCATAGAAAGAAAGCAATTCCCTAATTTCCATTTCAACAAGCTCTAAAAGTTCTTCATCATCAACCATATCAACCTTGTTCATGAAAACAACAATTCTAGGAATACCAACCTGGCGACCTAAAAGGATGTGCTCACGAGTTTGTGGCATAGGACCATCGGTAGCAGCAACAACAAGAATAGCACCGTCCATTTGAGCAGCACCAGTTACCATGTTCTTAACGTAATCCGCGTGACCTGGACAATCAACGTGTGCATAGTGACGATTAGCTGTAGAATATTCTACGTGAGATGTATTGATTGTAATACCTCTTTCTTTTTCTTCAGGAGCGTTATCGATAGAATCGAAACTTCTCTTTTCAGAAAGTCCTGCGTTAGCCAATACAGATGTAATAGCTGCAGTCAATGTAGTTTTACCGTGATCTACGTGTCCAATAGTACCAATATTTAAGTGCGGTTTGGAACGATCAAAAGTTTCCTTTGCCATGTTTAATGAATTTTAATCTTATGTTTATATTAGTGTGTGTACAAATTATTACTATTATTGAGCCAACGACGAGATTTGAACTCCTGCCTGCCGGCAGGCAGGCGTGACCATGGTCACGAACGGAAAGAACAAATTCAATATATCATTTAATCAATTCTATATTTTTTCGAGCCAACGACGAGATTTGAACTCGTGACCTCTTCCTTACCAAGGAAACGCTCTACCCCTGAGCTACGTCGGCTTATTGAGTTCAAGGTCGACATGTGTAGGCTCAAAACCACAAATGTCAATTCAATTTAGAGCGAGAGACCGGGTTCGAACCGGCGACATTCAGCTTGGAAGGCTGACGCTCTACCAACTGAGCTACTCTCGCATTCATGATTCAGTATTATACTGAATCTAAGAATTTCATAGATGTGGGGAGAGCAGGATTCGAACCTGCGAAGACGTAGTCAGCAGATTTACAGTCTGCCCTCGTTGGCCGCTTGAGTATCTCCCCCTTCTCTAAAATATTATCAATAAATTAATGAACTTTTCAATAATTCAAAATGTAAAAAGATACTTGTTTTATCTTCTGTTTTATGAGCCGATGGAGGGACTCGAACCCACGACCTGCTGATTACAAATCAGCTGCTCTAGCCAGCTGAGCTACATCGGCCTTTAACACTTTTTTACGCATAAAAAAGTCCGCTATTTCTAACGGACTGCAAATGTATATATTTATTTGTTTAATCAAAACAAATTTGAGGAAATTTTAATCATGTTTGAGCTCTCATTTTTTCTTTTCGTTTAATTAGCTTTCTTTCCAATGAATTACAAGCAGAATCAACTGCCTCTTCAAAAGATTTACATTGCTTTTTCACCACATAATTATCTCTGGGTACACGTAATTTTATTTCTACAATTTTATTTTCTTTAGAACTGGTTTTCTGAACTTTTAAATACACGTCTGAACTTATGACCTTATCATAAAAAGTTTCTAACTTATCTAAACGACTTTGTACAAATTGAATTAGTTTTCCGTCTGCATTAAAATTTACAGACTGGGCGTTTACTTTCATAGATTGAAGTTTTAAAAAGTTAAACAATAAATAAAGAGGTTCTATTTTTTGCTTCTAGGGTGGGCAGCAAGGTGAACCTTTTTCAATTCAGCAATACTATTATGGGTATAAACCTGTGTTGATGCTAAACTTGAATGACCTAATAACTCTTTGACTGAATTCAAATCTGCCCCTTTATTGAGCAAGTGTGTCGCAAAAGTATGCCTTAAAATATGAGGGCTTGTCTTTACTTTTGACGATACCCTACTAAGGTACTTATTTATAATTCTGTAAACAAGGGTTTCATAAACTTTAATACCAGATTTCGATAAGAAGACATAAGTTTCGTCAACTACAATCTCAAGATTTTTTCTTTCCTCTAAATAACCAATACATAAATCTTTTGTAGAAAGTAAAAGCGGAACAATACGTTCTTTATTTCGCTTTCCTAAAACTTTAATGGTATTTCCGCTCAAATCAATATCATTAATTTTAAGGTTAATAAGCTCAGCCCTTCGTATGCCTGTAGTATACAAAAGCTCTATAATCAATTTATCACGTATACCATCAAATCCTTCTTCAAAAGGTATTTGCTGAAGAACTTCTTCCATTTCAATCTCTGAAAATGGCACTTCTATCTTTTTTGAGGTTTTTAAGGCTTTATGTTTTGACAGTGGATTAGAAGTTATCTTTTCTATACGCTGCAAAAATTTATAGTATGCTTTTAACGATGCTATTTTACGGTTTACACTTCGGTTTGAAATGGGACTATTGACCAAAGAAACTATCCAACTACGAATTAAACTATAATCGACCTCATCAATACTGACAAGTTCATATTGGGTTTTACAAAAGGTGATAAATTCTTCGATATCTTTTTGATATGCCTTTACCGTGTGGGCAGAGTAATTCTTTTCTAAAGATAGATATGAAATAAAAGATAGCAACGACATATACCAAAGTTAGGAAAGTTTCGAAGTAAAAAAATTTTTACAACCACTTAAACCCAGATTATGCATTAGAACTTCGTTACAGGACCATAATGCAAATTATGTAACTTTGCTTGGGACGGTTTTTGGCCAGTGCGCTGGGTCGCCGAAAAACCAATGTGCCGTAATAGCTTGGTGGTCAAAAATCGCATGTGCGGTGGCGAGCGGAACCACGCAAGGGACAGAAGGTTTTTGCTCCTTCGCAAAAAACTGAGCCTTGCGTGATGGGCTTTAACGTTACAAAGGTTCCCGACTGGTATGACGGACACGTAACATCACTACTTGTGTTTTTCCAACTTGATAGGTTACTCGATAACTGTATTTTTCAAAAGACCTAAAGCTTCCGTCATTATCTTTTTTAAATCTATCTGGACTATAAATTTCAGGATTGTTAGATAATCCCCTTGCTGTTTTAAGTATTTCATTTTTAACTTTTGAGGCTGCCTTTAGTGATTTTTCTTTTAAATCTTTCAAAAATTCTTTTAGTTGAAGCGAACTGTTTTTACTCCAAATGACTTTCAATTTTACCACTCTTTAGCTATCTTTTCAACTTCTTCCTGTGTATAAAATTCTCCTCTTTCTATTTGCGCAATAGATTCATCGATTTCCTTATTGTATTGCTCAATACTAATGCGTTCCACTATTTCTTCTTCTTGATAAGTTTTTGCCAGAGCATCTACTAATCGTAAAAACCTACTATCCGCCTTATTGTTTATATAGTCCAAAACGGTTTGTCGTAAATCGATAGTTGCCATAATAATTTCTTTTTTCTTATAGTAAAGGTACAATTTTCGTTCTATAGCTGTTATTTTAATGGATGATAGGTCGCTATGATCTGTTGTAATTGTTGCAAATCTTCCTGCATATATTTTTCGATGGTACTTAGAGGCTGTTTAGGGCCGGAATAGATTTTCTAATGCATAATATGGGTTAAACAGATTTCTGCCGGAGTTTATTCTAAACGAAGACGAAGAACGGAAATGACAATAAAATGTCATCATAAAAAAAATCCCGCTAAGAGCGGGATTGATATTTTGTACAAAATTGAAAGATCTAAATTTCTTCTTTATCTCTTAAACCTTGTATATATTCTGCTTTTTGTATCTGCGCTCTGCGCTCTACTGAAGGTTTTGAAAATGCTTGTCGCTTTCTCAATTGACGCATTGTACCTGTTTTATCGAACTTTCGCTTGAAGCGCTTTAAAGCTCTATCTATGTTTTCTCCTTCTTTAATTGGTATTATTAACATGGGCTACAACCTCCTTTCTTTAGTGATTAGGGCTGCAAATATATAAACTAATTTATAATTAGCAACCATTAATGAATGAATTATAATAAAACCTTAAATTTAAGGGTAAATTGATTTTAGCTCCTAAATAGCTCAGATATCCCAATTTACTTCTTTATGCGAATCAAGGGTTGAAAATCAGTGTTATAAAAGCGGCGGCCAACCTTCCGTATGCATGTAGCGTTAGACCTTTGGTCGACCGGACCTTGCTTGCTTTTTGAATATCGGCCTTTTCGATCAGCCAGTTGAACAATGCCTCTATAGGCTGTCTTATTTTGGACACTGCCCTTGAGTACAGGTCGTTCGCCGCCCTGTCGAATTTCTTGAGAACCTCTGGCATTCCCTTCACCGCTTTTACGGGGGTCAACATTTCGGAATTGTATTTTTGGCGCATATCCTTGAAAAACCCCTCGTTCATGTAGATCTTATCGCCAAAAAAGGTACGGTCCTTGATTTCCGACCACGCCTCTTTATAAAGGGACAGGTCGTTTACCGAGGCAGGTGTGAACAAGATCTGTTCGGGATGTGG
>QILY01000242.1 GCA_003232155.1 Maribacter sp. | reverse complement strand
GGCAATTTTTGTTGTTCCATAATTGTAAAAATTTAGTTATTTAAATGAATTTTAAAATATAATTGGTCAATATTAATACAACACTAGATATCATAAGGGTTATAGATATTTTATTGGCATGCTTGATTTTAAAAAAAGTATCGGCCAACAAAAAGCCCATTAACGGAATAATAGTAAAAATAGCTGGGTATATTTCAAAAGCAGCTGCAAAATCACCTTTTAATAAAAAAGCCACAGAACGCTGTAAACCGCAACCTGGGCAATCTACCCCAAAAATTTTCTTGGTAAAGCAGGGTAGCATATAATCTTCAATATGCAAAGTAAATAGCATTGAAACCATTTTCATAAATCAAACTCCTTAAATCTTCCGAAAAATACTATTATTTTTGAGGAATTAAAATTAATTTAATGACTGTTTTTAAAATAGGTGACACCGTAGAGACTCTAGATGATACTATTGTTGGTACTGTTATACATATAAATGGGCTTGATATCACTATTGAAAGTGAAGATGGTTTTGCATTAACGTACTCTAATTTAGAGCTTGTAAAAGTTTCTGATGGTATTAAAGTCAGTAATTACGAAGTTGCTCAAATAAAGTCAGAAAAAGAAATTCCGAAGAAAAAAAAAGCACTTGCTGTTAAACTAAAAGAGCGGAATATTCCCAAAATGGAAGTTGACCTTCATATACACCAGTTAACAACCTCATCAAGAGGTATGAGCAACCATGAGATGCTAAATTTACAAATGGATACTGCAAAACGACAATTGGAATTTGCTATTCGAAAACGTATTCAAAAAGTGGTGTTTATACATGGAGTAGGTGAGGGCGTACTGAAAGAAGAGCTGAAATATCTCTTTGGAAGATATGAAAATGTAAAATATTATGATGCTGACTATCAAAAATACGGACTAGGGGCTACCGAAGTTTATATTTATCAGAATAGTTAAGGCCCTTAAAGAATTTGTTATTGAGTTGTTACTTCACCAAAATTATTAATTGATAAATCAGTAATACGGCTATCATCAGAGCTTACTAGTGAAATACCACTTAGTTGTATGGTATGATTGTAGGTTTCACCATCAGCATCTAATACTGTAGTAATAAAAACTTGGCCAGTTTCCGCAATAATTTCATTTACAACGGTAGGTTCGGTTAAAGGAATATCATCACAAAAATAAGCCGTAGTAACATTATCAGAGAAAGTTCTATATGTAATTCTAGTAGTGCCCGATGCACTGACATTGAATTCAACATTAGCTCCCACTTCATTTTTAATGGCTAAGGCCGGGAGTTCTAAGATAAGGGCTTCTGCTGTATTTATTTTGAAAAGCACATTCGCTAGAGTAGGTGAAACATTATCACATGATTGCACTGTGGCAACACTGTCAAAATCTACCGTTTCTATAGCTAAATCACCATCATCACAGGCAATTATAAATGAGAATAGAATAAGTAAAGAAAGAATTTTTTTCATACTTCAAATTTAATAGAAAATAAGAGTATTAAACCATAACTTTGATGGGATTATAGAATAATTAACGTAAAAAATCAGTTAATCATGTTAACTAATTTTTTTGTAGCCATAATTAGTATGAAAAAAGTATACCTAGATAACGCTTCCACTACCCAAGTACGAGAGAGCGTAATTGTTAAAATGCAAGATGCCTTGGGTAATTTTTATGGTAATCCGTCTTCAACCCATAGCTTTGGTAGATCCGCCAAGACTGCAATTGAGTGTGCTAGAAAAACTATTGCTAAATATATGAATGCTCATCCATCAGAGATTATATTTACCTCTGGCGGTACTGAAGCAGATAATATGATTTTGCGCTGTGCTGTTCGTGATTTAGGTGTAAAGACGATTATAACCTCCAAAATAGAGCACCATGCGGTTACCCATACCGTCGAAGATATAAAACGCGAGTTTGGTATTCAATTGTTATATGTTGATTTAGATGAGCATGGATCCATTAAAATGTCACACTTAGAGGCATTGTTGCAAAAAGATAATACTAAAAAGTTAGTAAGTCTTATGCATATCAACAATGAGTTGGGGAACAAATTAGATATTGCAGCCGTATGTACACTTTGCGCTGATAACAATGCACTTTTTCATTCAGATACCGTTCAATCTATAGGTCATTATAATTGGGATATACAACAAACCCCTGTAGATTTTATGGCTGCGGCCGCCCATAAATTTCATGGTCCAAAAGGCGTTGGCTTTGCATATATAAAAAGGAACACAGGTATAAAACCAATGATTTCAGGAGGTGCCCAAGAACGCGGTTGTAGAGCTGGTACTGAATCTTTTCATAATATTGTTGGGCTTGAAGAGGCCTTTAAAGCAGCATATGATAATTTAGATGAAGAAAGCGCTTATATAACTGGTTTGAAAGAATACTTTATTGCGAAAATAACAACAGCGATTCCTGGTGTTAAGTTTAATGGGCTTTCTGGCGATATAGATAAAAGCACCTACACATTGGTTAATGTATTATTACCTGTTGATGAACAAAAAGCATTGATGTTATTGTTTCATTTAGATATGAAAGGAATTGCTTGTTCACAAGGTAGTGCCTGTCAGTCAGGAAGCGGTAAAGGTTCTCATGTGCTTTCAGAAATACTTTCTGATGAGGATATGAAAAAACCTTCTCTGCGTTTTTCTTTTTCTAAATACAATACCAAAGAAGAAATTGATTATACTATAGTAATGTTGAAAGAGTTCATGGCAGGTTAATCACCCTTTAGATTTCTTTCTGCCTTTTTTCTTTTCTTTATCGTATGGAAATTTTTTAGTGGCTAATTTCATCATTCTGTCAACAAGGTCATCAGTATTTTTACCTGATTTTTTAGTGATTTTCTTTTCATATTTCCACAAGAGTTTCCCAGTGGTGCCATCACTTATTTTAATGCCTATACGACCGTAATTGGCATTGCCCAAAAAGTAATCTAGAAAACTAAAATCGTCAGGTATACCTTTTGATAATAAAACATTCAAGTCTAGATTACCGCTGATTATACCATCAACCCCAAGTATCTCGCTTAGTTCTTTTATGGTATATATATCAATATTTTCATAAGTAATATTGTTCTTGGCCAATAAGGCATTGGTGTTTTTGGTATTTTGAAACTCTACTGAGAATTTTTTCTTTTTCTTTCGTCTAGAAAAATATATCTCTAAAGCGCTCTGAACCGCATACCCTTCTTTCTCACTACGTTCTTTTAGTTCATGTTTTGATATGTCATCTTCTAGATCGAGATTGGTAAGAAAGGGCATAATGGCCAAAACCTCATGGTTTTGACTAAGTGCATCAAACTTATCGCTCTCGTATATGTTCTTTTGCGCCTGCAATGAAATTCCTGCGAGAATGCATAGATATAAAAAAATATTTTTCATTAGTGTTTCTTACGTATTTGCGAGCAATTAAAAACGTGCACTTAGTCTTAGATTGAGTACACGACTCGTTAAAAAATTGGGAATAGCAAATTGTTGTTTGCTATCTACATCCCTAACCCATGTATTGGTTATTGAGTTTTGATTGTTAAATAGGTTAAAAATTTCAAAACCAGCACTTAATCCCTTAAAACTATTCAACCAATGGGTTTTTGGGTATGTTTTCTTTTCATCTACAAAAATATAGGAAATTCCTAAATCAGCCCGTCTATAATCTCTTAATCTATTCTGAAAAAGATAGGGATCGGCATGACTGGGCGAACCACCCGGTACTCCTGTATTATATACAAGATTCATATACATTTTCAAATCAGGAATATTAGGAATATAATCTTGAAACAGTATTCCAAATTTTAAACGTTGATCAGTTGGCCTTGCTATATAACCCCTTCCATTTATATTTTCTTCAGTTTTTAAATAACCAATACTTACCCACGATTCGGTGCCTGGCACAAAGGCTCCGTTCATTCTTACTTCGGCACCATATACATAAGCTTTGGCTGTATTGTTGGCAGCATATCGAATACGTACATCTTCTAAAGTATATGGATTTACATTGTTCAATTTTTTATAATACGTCTCGCTTATCAAGGTAAAAGGGCGTTCCCATAAGATAAAGCTATATTCGTTGCCCAAGACCAAGTGAACCGATTTTTGCGCTTTTACGTTAGATCGTACCGTACCCAAGCTATCTCGTAATTCTCTGTAAAATGGAGGTTGGTGATATACACCGCCCGAGAGGCGAAAGAGCATATCTTCTTTCCAATCAGGTTTTATAGCAAATTGTACTCTGGGGCTGATAACTGTTTGCGATACTTTGGGTATGCCAGTTCCGCTCACGGTCCAATGGTGTGTTCTTACACCAATATTATAATATATACTATTCGTTTTCCAATTAAGTTGCTCACTATATTGCACATAACCAGAAAAACGATTGGTCTTTACAAAGTTCCTCGCTGTTAGTCCTTCAAAAGGCACAAGAGCCCCTTCAAAAGGTTCTTCTGGCTGATTGTTTATAAAATCAGGGAATGGTGGCCTGACTGAAAACCCTAATGAATCAATAAATTCTGATTCGCGTATTTGATCTCGAATGTCTTCATGTGTATATTTTAGACCCCATTCTATAGATTTTTCACCTTTATTATGTGAACCTTTATGTGACAAATTGAAAATAAGGGCATCCAAATCATTTCTTGCGCGGTTAAATTGAGACCCAATACCTCTTGATGACATAACCTCTCCGAGTGTTCCACTTCCTAAATTTGTATCTATTTCCCCTAGTTCGTATTGGGCAATAACATCGGACCGTTCTTCTTCAGTGGCATGATATATTGATGAAATTAGCTTTAAGGTAGTATTATCGTTCAGAAAATAATTTGCTTTTAACGCTCCAAGTGCTGTATTGTATTTGTTATTCTCTTCACCTTCATAGAAGACCAATAATGCCCGTGGTTCATTTAGAGTTCCAAAATTGGTCCGTCTGGTCAAAGGTTCGTTTTTATAATTATTGATGGCAATATTCCCTAAAAAGCTCAAATGAAATTTATTTGAAAATCGATAGGTAGAATAGGTTTGCACATCAAAAAATATAGGATTGAAATTAGTGTTCGTATCTTGACTGTTGACCAAAAGCCCATTGTTTCTGTATCTAATTCCTGAAATACTTGAAAAATTTTTATTTTTTGAAATGGTTTCAATAGATGCACTGGCCCCTAAAAAACTAAGATCCAATTGAACGCCAAAATTAATAGGGTTTTTATAGGTGATATCCAATACCGATGATAATTTGTCTCCATATTTAGCTTGAAAACCTCCAGGAGAAAATTTGACATCACTAACCAGATCACTATTCACAAAACTGAGGCCCTCTTGTTGTGCAGAGCGAATAAGAAAGGGCCGATATACTTCTATTTCATTTACATAAACAAGGTTCTCATCAAAATTGCCGCCTCTTACTGAATATTGAGTGCTGAGTTCATTACTTGAAGAAACTCCAGGCAATAGTTTTAGAATATTTTCGACTCCCGCATTGGCACCCGGAATTTTTTGAATTATCTTTTTTGAAATTGTAGTAATGCCCTCAACATTTTTTTCTCCTCTGGCAGTAACTGTTACGCCATCAATTTGAACAGCATCGGTTTTCATTACAGGGTTAAACTCAAAAGTTTCATTAGTGGTCAGAATCAATTTCTCTAAGACCACATTTTTATGGCCTAAATGTGAAAAAGTTATAGTGGTCTCGGTGTCGGCAATTATCTGAAGCGTATAAAACCCATCACTATCTGAAAAAGTGCCCTTTGTACCTGATGATATATTTACGTTGGCTAGGGTATTATCTTGTTCATCTAAAACTATACCTATAATGGTAGCTGTTTGCGCTTTTGCTAATGCAGTGCACAAAAAGAAAAAAACAAGTATGGTTTTAATACATTTCAAGCGACTTATTTTATATAGAACACGGTATTAAAAGTAGTCCGGTTACCAACATTGTCGGTAACTACTACTTGAAGCTCATACTGTTTTTGGTCGAAAATGGCATCATCAAAATTATAGGTGAGTGTTTTGGTCTTGGGTTCGTATTCCATCAATATCCATTTACCGTTCAAGGTAGCTGAATACGTATTAATGCCACTTAAATCATCACTGATCTCTAAACTAAGGTAACTGTAGTTGTTCAACCACTTTTTTTCTTTAAAGTTTTTTGTACTGATTTTAGGAGCTATGGTATCTTTTGCTAAAGTATAAGTGCCCAGGTTTCTGGTTTTTGTTGAAAACGTATTTCCTCTTTTATAGGTCGAAGCGTAACTAGGCTTCAAATTCTTATCTAAGCGTGCAATAAAAAGTTGCTTTCGCTGAGCAGCTGAATATTTTCTTACATCAAAAGTAATAGTGAAATTACGGTGTGCCGGCACTTTGTTGTTATGTATGGTTACCGTATCATTATTCTTTTTTACATCGATATAAAAATCTTTATAAAAAGTATTTGACGGAAAGTATACTTTGGCAGCTCCTAGATCATAATTGTTAGGTTTTTTTGCAATAACGTAGTTTTCAGTTTTAGGACTCTCTTTTTCAACTTTCACAATTTCGTTTTTTCCTTCTACAGGGATAATCGCTTTAGTAAGATTGCCTTCAAAATCTTTAATCAATAATTCTATAGTATAAGATAGGCCATCTTGTACAACTATTTTTCCATCATTCTTTAGTGTATTGTATAATCCAAGTTTATTACCTGGAGTTTTGAAGCATTTTTGTATGCGCTGTCTGTATTTTTTATAATGGTGATAATCGACTAAAGTATTTATATATCTGGTTTCAGAAAAAGAAAAGGTTTCAAAATCATAATCGGTATATACTTCTCCGTTCACCAATAATTGCACGGCGTAAACTCCATTTTTATTAGTTGCAAGGTCCAGACGGTCATAACCTACAAAACCAATGCCAATAGTATCTATAGCTGAGATTTTATCAGCTAAAAATGTACCGTCTTTTTGTTTAGAAAAATTGATGGCTACCTTAGCATTACTTTGGTTTACAACGGCCTTGTTTGATAGGGGGTATGCATAAATTTTATCTAAAACAGGATCGGTGGTATCTATTGCCTCTAGTCCGTACAGTAAGGGATTGGTTGGTTTTTCAGTAATACTACTTCTAATTTCAAAATGAAGGTGGGGCCCAGAAGAACCTCCGGTATTTCCACCGTAGGCAATTAGTTTTCCTTTTTCGACCTTTAGCTCGCCATAATCAGGAAAAACGTGTACCTCATATGATTTTTTCCGGTATTGAATTTTTTTAATGTATTCCTCAATTTCAGGAGAGAATTTTTGAAGGTGGCCATATACTGATGTATACCCATTTGGGTGAGCAACGTAAATTACTTTGCCGTAGCCCCATACTGATACTTTTATTCGGGTAACCGTACCATCACCAATAGCATAAATTGGTAACCCCTGACGTTGTTGTGTTTTGATATCGATTCCTGAGTGAAAATGGTTCGAACGCAATTCTCCAAAAGTCCCTGCTAATATTAAAGGAATATCCAATGGGGATCTAAAGGCATCTTGAGGATATTTTTCTTGGCCTGAAACAAGCGTTGAAAATAAGACAAAAATCAGGAATAAAGTTCTTTTCATAATAACTGTACGTTGGTTGGTGCGAAAGTACTTAATCACAATGAATTTGTAAAAAACTCTTGTTGTTAAATATGAGTATATCAAGTATTCAAACGAATTATATAGATTTAAAGTATTACTTTAAGAATAATTGAAAAAAGTATTGCTAAGTCCTAAGATGTATGTTAACTTTGTGTATAATGCATTGAATATAGTGTATGAGTGAATTGGTGAAAATAGTTGATTCTCTAGAAAACAAGATCAGCAAGTTGTTGCATAAGTTAGAACTGCTTCAAAGTGCTAATGGAAAGCTGGGAAATGAGCTTCTTTCTATACGAAATGAGTATAGTTCTACCCAAAAAACTGTTACAGATTGGGAAGAAAAGTACAATTCACTAAAGCTTGCAAATTCAATGCTGGGCAGTAGTGCAAATAAAACAGAAGCTAAGCTTAAAATAAACACATTGATTAGGGAATTAGACCATTGTATTGGTCAACTTGCTGAATAATGTCCAAAAATAATATGTCAGAAAAGCTCAAAATAAAGCTTTCCATTGCTGATAGGGTATATCCTTTAACGATAGATCCTGCTCAAGAAGAAGGTTTGCGTAAAGCTGCAAAAAATATTGAGCAATTGGCAAAGAAGTTTGAACAGAGTTATGCCGTTAGAGACAAACAAGATGTATTGGCCATGTGCGCTTTACAGTTTGCTTCTAAAATTGAACAAAAAGGCATTGATCAATCTGAAGTTGGCATTGATGTAGTTGAGCGGTTAAAATCGTTAGATGCATTAGTGAACTCTAAGCTAAGTATAAAGTAAGTTCTTTTAAATAATAAAGTTATTGCCCACATTGGTATTAATTTTTGACAAACTCAACGTTAAATTTTTTTAAAAAGGGTGAGTTTAGATTGTAAAAGCAAGCCTTGCATGTACAAGGATCCTTGAGCAGTCTGTTAGCCCTAAACTTGTTTATTAGGAGTTTGTACAAAACTTCGCCGATGTGGGTTTTTTATATAATTAATTTGAAACTATGGATAATACTACAACAATAATATTAACCGCCATTGTAGGTCTTGTTATCGGATTTGTGATAGCAAAGCTCTTAGAAAAAGGAAAAGTTTCTAAAACTGTTTTCAATGCTAAAAGAGAGGCCGATAACATTTTAAAAAATGCTAAATCCGAAGGCGAGAATATCAAAAAAGATAAGATTTTTCAGGCTAAGGAAAAGTTTTTAGAACTAAAGGGCGAACACGAAAAGGTAATTGTCAATAAGGACAAAAAAATGGCCGAAGCTGAAAAGCGTACTCGTGACAAAGAATCGCAGACGAGTAGTGAATTGGCTAAAAGCAAAAATCTAAACCAACAGTTAGAGAGTAAACTAAAAGACGTTGAGTATAAAGCTGAGTTTTATGAAAAGAAACAATCTGAGGTTGAAAAATTACATAAAAACCAAGTACAGCAATTAGAGGTCATTTCTGGCCTTTCGGCAGATGATGCAAAAACCCAATTGATAGAGTCGCTGAAAGACACAGCTAAGTCTGATGCCATGGCCTATGTACAATCTACACTTGAAGAAGCCAAACTTACTGCACAACAAGAAGCCCGAAAAATTGTAATCAATACTATTCAACGTATTGGTACTGAAGAAGCAGTAGAGAATTGCGTATCTGTTTTCAACCTAGAATCCGATGATGTAAAAGGTCGTATTATAGGTCGTGAAGGTAGAAATATACGAGCATTGGAATCTGCCACGGGCGTTGAAATTATAGTTGATGATACACCAGATGCGATTATTCTTTCATGTTTTGATTCAGTTCGCAGAGAGGTAGCACGGTTGTCATTACATAAATTAGTTACTGATGGAAGAATACACCCAGCCCGAATTGAAGAAGTTGTTAAAAAGACCGAGAAACAAATTGAAGCTGAAATTGTTGAGATAGGAAAACGAACTGTTATTGATTTAGGTATTCATGGTTTACATCCAGAATTGATTAAAGCCGTAGGTCGAATGAAATATCGCTCCTCATATGGTCAAAATTTATTGCAACACTCGAGAGAAGTCGCTAAACTTTGTGGAGTAATGGCAGCTGAAATGGGCTTAAATGCTAAAATAGCAAAACGTGCCGGTTTGTTACATGATATTGGTAAAGTTCCTAATACTGAAGCTGAAGTTGAAACACCACATGCCATATTAGGTATGCAATGGGCAGAAAAATTCGGTGAAAAACCAGATGTATGTAATGCGATAGGTGCTCACCATGATGAGATTGAAATGAAAACTTTGATTTCACCTATTGTTCAGGTTTGTGATGCTATAAGTGGCGCAAGACCTGGAGCGAGAAGGCAGGTGATGGATTCATACATACAACGCCTTAAAGATTTAGAGGAAATTGCTTTTGCCTTTAATGGTGTTCAAAAAGCTTATGCAATACAGGCTGGTAGAGAGCTTCGTGTTATTGTGGAAAGTGAAAAAGTGAGTGATGATAAAGCTGCAGAATTATCTTTTGAAATCTCACAAAAAATACAAACTGACATGACATATCCAGGTCAGGTAAAAGTTACTGTTATTCGTGAAACTAGAGCAGTTAACGTAGCTAAGTAACCGAGGGTGTATGAAGGTCTGAACCTGAAAAAGGTTACTTTAAAACCCTCTTTTCCTTTTTAATTCCTTATAACTTTTAACTCAATCAGCCCATTGAAAATAGAAGGTCGACAAAACAATCCTAAAACTAAAAAATCACCTAAATTCTTTTTTTAAGACACTATTAAATGCAATTAGAACGTCTTGTAATTTTTTTTGATTTTTCATGATAATAAATTTTAGATTATTATATTAATGATCTTCTTCCGATTAAGCTTTTTATAACTTTAAAAGAGCAGTTTTGAACACTCATCTTAAATCAGTCTACTTTAATACCTCCTTGTTGAATGCCTTGTATTTCTGACAGACCAAATCCATTTTTCCAGGAGCGAACCCGTCCATTAAATTTTTGAAATCAAACATGTGATCATACATACCCGTCATAATATCTTCTTCCGTCCCGAGGATTTATTAATATATCTTTCATACCAATTTGTAGATATTTCATTTGAATAATTCTGAATGGGAACCGATTCTAACCAATTTTATAATCTTTGGAGATTCGATTTGAATCCAAATAATTAATAGGTCGGGTTTGATGTGGCATTCCCAGTTGTTCTTATAATTCCCTGTTAGTTTACGGGGCTTCATAATCTTAGGAATCGCAATAACACTGCTTTCCCCTAAAATTTTTAGAATGCTTACCGCTAGTTCAAAATCCTTTTTATTGTTCTTTATCTTCTTTAAGTCTTTTTTGAACTTAGTGGTAAAATCTAAATAATACATCCTATCTTAAAGTTTTTCAAGCCAAGAATCAAGGTGTTCTATTCTTTCCAGATTTCCGTTCTCCGCCTCGTCTATGGCTTTTTTCGTTTCTGCGTTGGGAATGTTCCCCACATCCCTTAACATCAATATCTCAAGATAATTATTGAGACTTCTTCTTTGTGCTTTCGCTTTCTCCTTTATAAGCTCTAATAGCTCTTCATCGAACCTAAAAGCGGTTTGTACCTTGTTTACCATAATACCGTATTTAATCTCTTTTGGGTTTAATTCCCCGAGGCTTGCCTCGATTTTGGAGGAAAGTTTGAAAACGGATGGATTTATATCCAATCAAAAAACTACCTTCCGCTAAATGCCTCGTGGGCTTGCCCTGAGGATTAATAACCCTTTTCTGAGGGATTGAACAAATATACAAAATAACATTGTGTTATGCAAATGTTATCTCTGTGTTTTCGGCAATTAAAAACTATGGAACTATTTAAATTCTTATCTTAAAGGAGCTTCCAGACCCTCTATTTCGCATAATTTTAGTTATAGCACAAATGTAACTATCTGTTTTCTATATGTTTAATTATTTTTAATGTAATTTTGTAATATGTGTGTCCTGCTTTTTATGATAAAATGCATATTTAAAATATAGCACGTTTTGATTTATTTTTTTAATTCTTCAAGGCTTAAAGAATTCAATAACCCGTTTGGTTTTTAAAATTGCCCTTGTTTTTGAACTTTCAATATAAAGCGTTTAACCTAAACTTCCGTGCACTTGAACAAGAACATTTCTATATTTAAGTAAAAACATCCTAAAATTCAGCATGAACAGAGTAAACTATAGTAAAGTGTGAACATGACTGTATATACGCGCCAAATGGAAATTCGGGAGAATCAAGGCAGGGCTTTTTTCTCATACCAAGGCAAAATTTTTCTGCATAGCCTGAGCTACGGCGATAAATTTTAACGATGGTATTGGGAAAAGACCAAGTAGAAATTTCGGGTTTCCATTTGGAGTATAGAGATAAAATAAGCAGAAAGATGAAAAGAGAATTAAAAGTCAACGAATTCAATAAAAAGCAAGATCTTTTAGATTTTGTAAATAAAAATTCAAATCGTTTGGACATTTTATCAATATCAACTTGTCAAGTAGGAACTTATTATGGACACTTTTTATGGTACTATAAAGAATAATCAAACCTACTTTCAGTCTAAATAGACATACTAGACAGGTGAGATTAGTAATTACAAGAACCCCAACTTAGGTTATAAACGGATTTACAAAGAAGGCAATCATTCACAACTGTAAGTAACCTTTAATGTTATATCCAAAATGAGTCATTTTATAGGCATATTGGTATTATTCAGATTTCATAGAAAATGATGCCATAATAGGAAAGTGATCAGATAGTTTCTCATTATAGTTTTTATGCCTCTTAACTTCAAAAGCTTCATCAGCTAATATAAAATCTATGCGTAGTGGAATACTTAGAAAATTAAATGTCTTTCCGTAACCATTGCCTTTGGCTAGAAAAGTATCTTGCATATCTCCTTTAATTGTTTGATATACATTTGAGAATTGAGTATTATTAAAATCGCCACAGATAATTTTCTTATAAGGTGTCGATTTACAGTGTAAATCTATTATTTTAGCTTGCTGCTGCTGCATTTGAAACGATTTTTCAAGTCTTTTAAACAATTTACCTGTAGGTTCTTTTTGTAATACATTTGGATTAGGAGTAATTTTAAAGGACTCAAGATGTATATTATAAATTCTTATAGTATCATTCATATATAATATATCAGCATATGAGCCGTTATTTGCGGTTTTAGGAAAATGAATCAACTCAGCCTTAATAATTGGGTATTTCGAAAATATAGCCAAAAGAACTTTACCTGGATTATTAATATATTTTAAGAATTTATAAGGGTACTTCGTATATTCCTTTCTTCGTAAATAACCAGTTTCTTGAAAACAAATAATATCTGGATCTTCTTTATCGATCAATTTTTTAACATCTTCAAATACCCTAGGGTTATTCAATCCGCCATTTTTATTGAAACTCCTAACATTATAACTCATGACGCTCAAATCTTCTTCCAAAATTTTTTCTTCAGAAAATGTAAGTTTTACAAATGTTCCTAAAACAAAATAACTGAAAACAAGAACAAATAGGGAAAGCCATAATTGTCTTTTCTTTCTAATTATCCAATACACTAGGAATATAAAATTACTCCCTACTAAAAATGGAACAGCCAGACTTAAAAAAGATAAAAAGGAGAATTTTTCTGAAGAAATATAGGGTACGGCACATGCTATGAGTAAAAGAAATACGAATACGGTATTTATCGCAAACACTATTTTATGAAATAAAGTCAGTCTTTTCATTGATCAGTTTCCTTTACCTGCTTTGAACAAAAAATCTTTTTCTGATTGAGACAGGCTCTCATAACCAGATTTACTGATCTTATCTAAAATAGCATCTATCTTTTTTTGATGGCTACCTTTCTTATAATTAGCTTTTGAGCTAGCTGCAGAATTCTGTTTTTTATACACTGTTTTTAATGGTCCTTTTTTTTCTTTTCCTTTAAAAATATTAATGGTGACATCTACAAAATTAGCAAAACCTGAACCTATATCACGACCTTGAAATAATTGTCTTGCATATATATAACCTAGTAAAGCTCCTCCCAAATGAGCAATTCTTCCACCTGAATTGCTGCCAAGCGGAATCATAATCAAATCCATCAAGACAACAAATACACCAACATGCCAAAGTTTTACATTAAAAAAGATAAGGCGAACCTCTTGATTGGGCATATAGGTGCAAACAAAAATCAAAACTGCCATAACGCCTGCCGAAGCCCCGATCAATGAAGTGTTTATGGGCAATAGCTTTGGAAAAATATTATAACTGAGCAAAAACAATAATCCCCCTAAAATTACACCTAAAAAATATACGTTTAAAAAGCGTTTTCCATCAAAAAGGTTTAACAGAATTCTACCAGCAACATATAAAATGTACATATTCCATAGAATATGAAAAATACCTCCGTGCAAAAACGAATAGGTAACTATTGACCATGGTTGCGATAGAAAATCAAAAAAATCAGTAGGTAGTGCAAACCAATTATCCAGGCCTGGTGAAATTAAGGCTGTCACCAAACCTAAAACAATAAATACAAGTATATTGACTACTATGAGTTTTTCAGAAACACTCAATCGTGCATATTGATATCTTAGTCCTGTTGCCATACCTAGTTCCAGCGGTTTTTATTGAACTGATTTTTTTTCCAATACCACATTATTATAAAACCGACTATCGCCCCCCCTACATGAGCCATATATGCAGTATTGCTCGGGCTAAAAAATGACTGGCCCGTAATGGCAGAAATGACATCCAAGAGTATAATTCCGGGTATAAAATATTTAGCTTTAATAGGGATTGGCAAAAAAATCAACATTAATTCTGCATTTGGGTTCATCATGCCAAAAGCCGCTAGAACACCCATAAGACAACCTGAAGCACCCACCATAGAAGCATTATAGATAGGGTAAATTTCTTGCAAATTAAATAATTGTATGTCGGTTAATTGTATATTGGATTTGTTCGAAATAAGCATTTGAACAATTTGATCACCTGTCAATCCAGAGCTTATTAATTCATTATAAATAGGATGGTAATTGAAATAATAAAAAGCCAATTGGAAAAAGGCAGCTCCTAGTCCTGCTGAGAAGTACAAAAACAAGAATCGATTTTTCCCTAAATATTGTTCTACAGGTCCGCCAAACATCCATAAACCAAACATATTAAAACCAATATGAGCTATACCTCCATGCATAAACATATGCGTGATAATTTGCCAAAATTGAAAATTTTCGCTCTTAGGAAACCATAGCGAAAACCATTGATACATTAAATCGCCATAAAGTGATGTTGCAATAAAGAACAGTACATTTAAAATTAGTAAATGCTTAACAGTTTCGGTCAATCTATTCATCTATATAAATTTTTTATCAATATCATTTTCAGTAATTGTAATGTATACGGGTTTGTTAAACGGGCTCACCATAGATTCCTTACAAGCAAATAAATCATTTACCAGAGCTATTTGCGAAGCATTATCCAGAATTTCACCCGTCTTTACCGAAAGAGTTTTACAAAGGGTTTTTGATAAAATATCAGTCTGCGAAAAATTATCTCCTACAACTTCCATTTGGCAATCAGAAACTAATTGATCTAGAATCATACTCACCTCACTCTCTGCCACCAAAGGGGGAACGCCTGTTACTTGAACCGTTTCTCCATCCATAGTGCCAAAAATAAAGCCTATTGTAGTTAAACTCTCTTTAATTTCTTTTAAAACAACAATATCTGTTTTTGAAAACGAAAGGGATAGTGGAAAAAGCAATTGTTGGCTCACCGCCTCTTTTATGGTTATATTTTTTAAAAATTTCTCATACAATACGCGCTGGTGTGCACGACTTTGATCTATGACCACCATACCCGATTTAATAGTAGTAACTATATATTTTCGCCTTAACTGAAAAGTAGTGCTTGCAGATTCTATATTATCTTGATTACCCTCAAAAATAGAGCCTGTAATGACATCTGACTCAAAACGTACACTACTAAATTCATCATCTTTACCTACTTCAGATTCCAAGCCAATATACATACTCTCCCAACCTTGGGATTTGGCATTAATATCTCTTCGATAGCCTTGTACACCTGAATGGTTTTGAGTTTTTTCTTGAAAGGGATTGAACCCTGCATCAACCGTTACCTTAGGAAGTACCATGTCTTTATCTCTATAAGCATACGGAGTTTCTAAATTTTGGTCTTGATCAAAATCTATAGCGGGTACAACATTAAATTGCCCTAAACTATGCTTTATTGTTGACCGAAGAATGGCATACAAGGTATGTTCATCGTCAAACTTTACCTCAGTCTTTGTTGGATGTATATTAATATCAATAGATCCAGGGTCAACTTCTAAATACAAAAAATAACCAGGATAGCTACCAGATTTAATAAGACCTTCAAAAGCAGAGATTATGGCATGATGTAAATACGGGCTCTTGACAAACCTATTATTTACAAAGAAAAACTGCTCTCCCCTGCTCTTTTTGGCAAATTCTGGCTTATTGATAAAACCTGTTATTTTTACCACTTGGGTATCTTCATCTACGGGCACTAACTTCTGATTGGCCTTAGCGCCAAAAATATTTACAATTCGCTGTCTGTAATTTGATTTGGGCAGATTAAAAACTTCACTACCATTATTATAAAAATGAAACGCTATAGCTGGATGAGCAAGTGCTACTCTATGAAACTCATCAGTAATATGACGTAACTCTACTTGATTGGATTTTAAAAAATTTCTACGGGCAGGTATATTAAAAAACAAATTCTTAACCGCCATTGAAGTCCCTTTTGGCATTGCAATTACTTCTTGAGAAAGAATTTTACTGCCTTCTATTTTTATATGTGTACCTACTTCAATACCTTCAGGTTTGGTCTGCATTTCAACATGGGCAATAGCAGCTATTGATGCTAATGCTTCCCCTCTGAAACCCTTAGTATTCAGATTAAATAAATCCTCTGCCGTTTGTATTTTTGAAGTGGCATGACGTTCAAAACTCAAACGCGCATCAGTAGCACTCATACCAACACCGTCATCAACTACTTGAATTAATGCCTTGCCCCCATCTTTTATTATAAGTTTTATACTAGTTGAACTTGCATCAATGGAATTCTCTAATAATTCTTTAATTACAGAAGCTGGGCGCTGTACTACTTCTCCTGCTGCAATTTGATTGGCAACATGGTCTGGCAAAAGTTTGATGATATCTGCCATTATTGTCCGAAGAATATAGATAAATCAAAATCGATAATATAAAGGAAAACCAATACTAAAACTACTATTATAACCGCCATACGTATTCTCATATTATGGTCTCCCTCACGATGAATATCAGCCATTGCATTTTTAAACTTACCTTTTAAACCTCTAGGGTTACCAACGGTAGTACGAAATTTATCAAATTTATATTCTATTTTATATGGATTTCCCTTACCCTTATCGTCATAGTAACGAGGATTATACTCAAAACCTCTATTCTTACGTAATCTTATGAATTTTTTCATGATATTCATGGTTTTCAAAGTTACTTAAAAACAAAAAACATGTTGTTGTTACAATGCCAAAAATTGTTAACAGTATTTCGAAAAGATAATTTATATGCCAAAAGAATACGTGTAGCTAACTAGTCGCAATATTAATAGCAGCGGTAATCTTATCAAGCCCTTCTTTTAATCTTGCCCTTGGGCAAGCTAAATTTAAACGGATATGACCTTTTCCATTAGCAACAAACATAGTGCCACCTTCAAGAAGTACGCCAGCATTATTTGCGAAAAACAAAGTTAAATTTTCTTCATTGGGTAAATATGTACTAACATTCACCCATGCTAAATAGGTCGATTCTGGTATTTTGAATACAGCTTTAGGCAGATGCCCTTCTAGATATTTTTTCAGAAATTCAAAATTAGCATCTAAATATACTTTCAATTGAGCCAACCATGCAGCGCCATCTGTATAAGCAGCTTGCGCTGCTACAATACTTAACGGGTTATCTAAAGGTAATTGCCTTTTCTTCCATATAGCTCGCAATTCATCATTAGCGATAATGATATTAGCAATCATAAAACCGGCCATATTAAAGGTTTTACTAGGAGCCATGCAGGTAATTATTTGGTCTGACCTAGGAAAAATTTTGGCTAGTGGGGTAAATGTTTTTCCATTTCTCAATAGGTCACAGTGAATCTCATCAGAAATAACCATCACATTGTTTTCTATACAGATCTGTCCAAATTGTTGAAGTTCATCAGCTGTCCAAATTCTACCAGTAGGGTTATGTGGGCTACAAAAAATACATAAAGTTACTTTTTCATCAGCTGCCTTTTGTTTCAAATCTTCAAAGTCTATGGTATAATCCCCATCATTATAAATTAAATCAGAAGTCACTAATTCAACCTCATTATAATTTGCTGCAAGTTTAAAAAATGCATACGAAGGAGTCATTATAAGCACCTTTTCATCTGGTTCACAAATATATTCCACCAAATCGAACAATGCAGGTATTACACCTTGTGAAGTAAATAAGTGCCCCGTATCAAATTGCCAGTCATACTGAGATTTTGTCCAATTCAAAAAAGCCGATTTATAGTCTGGGCCAAAAATTTGCGAATACCCAAAAATACCATGATCTAAACGGTTTCTTATAGCGTCGGTAATTTCTGGGGGTGAAGTGAATTCCATATCAGCAATCCACATTGAAACAAATTCATCATCAGCACATTGAAAATCCAGCTTATCATTTTTATTAAAAAGATAAGCTCGAAATCCTTCAAGGCTCATAGCATTGGTATTTCGACGGTCTATAATAGTATCAAAATCGTATTTCATGATCTGTGTAAGTGTACGGAAAATTAAAGATAAAATGAATATAAGGTTTGGAGAGCTTAAATACCTAATGTAGCCATCTTAATGGCAGCAATGGCAGCTTCCGTTCCTTTATTACCATGCTTGCCTCCGCTACGATCTATCGCTTGTTGCATAGTATTATCAGTAAGAACGCAGAAAATCACAGGGGTATCGTTCTGTATGTTCAAATCTTTGATACCCTGAGCGGTAGCACTGCACACAAAATCAAAATGTTTAGTTTCGCCCTGAATTACACTTCCTATAGCTATGACGGCATCTACCTTTTGTGTAGCTATCATCTTATTGCAGCCAAATATTAGTTCGAAACTACCTGGCACATTCCAACGGAGTACATTTTCTTTTTTTGCGCCGCAGTCTAAAAGCGCTTCTATAGCCCCTGAAAAAAGACCCTGGGTAATTTCTGGATTCCATTCAGAAACAACAATCCCAAACCGAAGGTCTTTCGCGTTTGGGATTGTTGTTTTATCGTAAACCGATAAATTTTTATTTATAGTGGCCATTACTTTCCACTTTTAGCCATTCCTATAAAAGCATCAATAGACCTTGCTTCGTCAGAAGAAGAAAATTCATCTTTTATTCTCTGAAAATATTGCAATGCCTTATCATTCTCATTCAGTTCTAAAGCTGTAACTCCTGCTTTATATAAAAATTTAGGGGCAGTATAGTTGTTACTACTATGGGAAAAGGCTTTTTCATAATACCCTAATGCGTCACCAGCTTGACCCAATTGCATAAAAGCATCTCCTAAACCACCTTTTGCCAAAGCTCCTAAAACTGCATCATCAGAAGAAAAATTTTCTAAATAACCAATCGCTTCTTGATATTTTTGCATATTCAAATACGCCATACCAGCAGAATAATTAGCTAAATTCGCCGCTTTGGTTCCTGAATATTCATCAATAATATCTAAAAAGCCATATTTACCTTCTGCACCGTTCAATGCTAAATTGAATAATGAATCTTGTTGTACGGTATTGGTCAATGCTTGGTCAAAATACTGTTGTGGATAATACATTTCATTAGCAGCATTGGCTTCTTTCGGAGTTTGAACAAATTGGTTGTAAGCCAAATAGCCTAAAACTGCAACTGCAACCACACCGATCACACCTAAAATATAGGTTTGGTTCTTAGAAACCCACTCCTCACTTCTTGAGGCGCTCTCGTCTAGCGTGCTAAAAACTTCTGCAGTTGTGCTTTCCTGCTCATCAAACTGTTTTCCTTCTGCTTTATTTTTAGGTTTAAACCCACGCTTCTTATATGTAGCCATTGTAATTTTTATTGGTCGCGCAAAAATAAAGTTTTTATTGAAACCCTAAGGCGTATTTATTCGTTATTTTTCGATATTTTGCATCTCCATGGTGTACAAATCTCAAATCTTTTAGTATCCAGAATGTTTTTAAAGAACCTATCCCTTATAAATTACAAGAATTTTGAATCAAAAAATTTTGAATTCGACACAAAAATTAACTGTTTTGTAGGTGCTAACGGCATTGGAAAAACTAATGTTTTAGATTCAATCTACCACCTTTCTTTAGGCAAAAGTTATTTTAACCCCGTAGCTACCCAAAATATTAAACATGAAGAGGATTTTTTTGTGATCGATGGTAATTTTGAAAAAAATGAACGGGAAGAAAAAGTGGTTTGCAGTCTAAA
>QILY01000025.1 GCA_003232155.1 Maribacter sp. | reverse complement strand
TTTTTTGAGCACCTGCCTGCCGGCAAAGGCAGGTTCTCAACAATGGCGTGCAGTTTGGCTTTGTAGTAGAAAACACTTGCAGATTTAAGGTAATATAAGAAAATACACCATTATTTATTGCTTCCACTACCTTTTTACCTATATAAACCTTTATATATACCACTAGATTTCATCTATTCACAACAAATTTTATAATAAGCAAGAATATAAATATATTTTAGTAGGAAAATACAACAATATGTTGATGAAGAATAAAATAATCCCCCGTAATTACCTCATAAAACAATTGCCTAAAGCTATTGCTTTTGTGAATACGCGATTAGAAGTTGTACATGCTTCTGATTTGTGGTTAAGTATATTCGAATTTTCTGAAGACTATGTTTTTGGCAGAACTATCAATGACCTTTTCAATAACCTAAGCGCTCAAGGAAAAAAAGGGATCGAAAATTGTTTAAAAGGTATTTCTGACAAACCGAGCGTTGATAAGTATACCTCTACTACTGGAGAAAAAAAATGGTTTGAATGGATATCTATTCCGTGGTATGATGAGAATGAAAATATTATAGGTGTTATCATAAATTCAGAAGATATCACGCAAAAAACTCTTAATGAATTACGGTTAACAAAATTAGAAACCCTTCTAGGTGAAAAATCAGAAATAGCCAATATAGGCACTTGGGAGTATGATTTGATAACAGATGAAATGAAATGGGACGATAGAACAAAAATCATACACGAAGTTCAGTCAGACTATAACCCAACTACAAGTGAAGCCAATGATTTCTACAAAAACGGATATAGTAGAAATACAATTTCAATGACCTTTATTAAAGCAATAAAAGAAGAAACACCTTGGAGTGAAAAGGTACAATTAGTTACTACAAAAGGTAATGAAATATGGGTAATCAATTCAGGCAAACCCATTTACACAAATGGTGAGTTTACAAGTATAATCGGCACAATTCAAAATATAAACGAGCTTACTCTAAAAGAAATAAAAACAAAAGAGAATGAATATCTTTTAAGAACATTAATTGACAATCTGCCGCTGAATATTTATATCAAAGACCTTGATTCAAAAAGGATTTTGGTCAATAAAGCAGAAATACAATTTAATGGCCTAAGCAATGAGGATGAATTACTAGGCAAAGATGATTATGAGTTTTACGATAAAGAAACGGCGACAAAACTAAGAAAAGAAGACCTCATTGTAATGCAAGACCTTAAACCTGTCATAGGTAAAGAAAATCAGTATACCATGAAAGATGGGGGCGCAACTACTTTTTTGACTTCAAAAATACCATTAGTTGGCAGTAATGGCAGAGCTTACGGTCTTGTAGGCATTAATATGGACATTTCAGATCTAAAACAAAAAGAACATGAGTTAAGAAATCTGATAGATGTAACTTCATTACAGAATGAAAAACTAATCAATTTTGCCCATATCATATCTCACAATTTAAGATCGCACTCTGCCAATTTTTCAATGCTGATAGACTTTTTGATTCATGAAAAGGATAAGGAAGAAAAAGAAAGAATAATACAAATGTTGCTTAACTCTTCTAATAACCTTCTTGATACATTAGAAAACCTTAATGAGGTTGTAGATATAAATACAAACACCGATCTAAAAAAGAAAGAGATTTTTATACATACAGCCCTAACAAAAGTGCAGCAGAATTTATCGGTATTCTTAAAAGTAAATAAGGTCAATATCATAAATAATATTCCTCTTAAGACAAAAATCAATGCTGTACCTTCTTATCTAGAGAGTATATTGACAAATTTCATTACAAATTCAATTAAATATAGATCAGAAAACAGAACACCTACAATTGAGTTAAACACTCATGTTGAAAACAAATATACCGTGCTAACTGTAAAAGACAATGGTATCGGAATAGACATAGAAAAATATGGAGGCAAAATATTCGGAATGTACAAAACCTTTCATAATAATAAGGATGCTAGGGGAATAGGCTTGTATATTACCAAAAATCAAATTGAGGCCATGAACGGAAAAGTAACTGTTGACAGTGAGGTCAACAAGGGTACTACATTTAAAGTATTTTTCAATGAAGAAAATTAAATCAATATATATAATAGACGATGATCCGATAACCGTATTCGGAATACGAAAATTGTTGAGCTCTATTGAAGTGTGTAATTCTGTAAACACTTTTGATAACGGAAAATTAGCAATTGATTGTATTAAAAGGAATATAGAAGAAAACCGATCATTACCTGATATTATTTTCTTAGATATAAACATGCCTATTATGGACGGTTGGCAGTTTTTAGAAGAGTTTATCACTTTGCCCCTTGAAAATACAATACGCATTAATATCATCACCTCATCAATTGATTCTTTTGATAAAGAAAATTGGGAATTGTACAATTCAAAAACAGGTCATACTATTACGTATAACAACAAACCTATTTCTAGAAAAGATATCACTGAAATAACTAAAGTCGCATAGAAGTAAACTAACTATGAATTTTGCTTAATTTTACAATTCAATTGTAGAAATTTGATACTATAATATAGATGCGGTTTTTGTTCATATCAGTACTTATTTTGTTGTTCACTTCTTGTGAAACGAAACAAGAAGACAAAGCGGTAGATTACCCTACCCACTTTGAACTTACTAAGGGTCAAGAAACTGCCACCTATGAACAGGTGATTGAATTTTACATGCATCTGGCCAAAGAATTTCCAGAAATAAATATTCAGACTAGGGGCAAAACTGACAGTGGTAATCCATTGCACATGGTTACTTTTAATCGTGATGGAAATTTTAATTTTCAAAAAATAGGTGAAAACAAAACCATTATACTAATCAATAATGGAATTCATCCGGGCGAGAGCGATGGTATTGATGCCACTATGGTCTTATATCGTGATTTGGCCATTGGTAAAATTAAAGCCCCTGAAAATACCGTTTTAGTTACCATTCCCGTATACAATATTGGTGGCGCATTGAACAGAAACACGAGCACAAGAGCCAATCAGAACGGTCCAATTGAATATGGCTTTAGAGGCAATGCCCTAAACTATGACCTCAATAGGGATTTTATCAAATCTGACACAAAAAATGCAAGAACTTTTGCTGAGATATTCCACTTGGTAAATCCTGATATTTTTATTGATAACCATGTGAGCAATGGTGCGGATTATCAATACACACTTACCCACCTTTTCACACAGCATGATAAATTAGGAGGTGAACTTGGAAATTATCTTCATACCCAAATGATGCCCGCTCTTGAAAAATCACTTTCTGATGCTAAATGGGATATAACACCCTATGTGAACGTTTTCAATGAAGTACCTGAAAAAGGTTTTTCCCAATTTATGGATTACCCAAGATACTCAACCGGTTATACCACACTTTGGAATACGCTGGGCATGATGGTAGAAACACATATGTTGAAACCTTACAAGCAAAGAGTAGAGGGCACATATCACCTAATGCATAAAATGATCGATATTGCTGAAAAAGATGGTGAAAAAATAAAGCAACTAAGAGAAAATGCGAGGTCAAGGCATTTAGATTGGAAACATTACCCAGTAACCTGGCAAATTGATACCATTAAATCATCAACAATCAATTTTAAAGGTTTTGAAGCCGATACTATATTAAGTGAAATTACTGGTTTGCCTAGATTGAAATATGACCGTAATAGGCCTTTTACCAAAGCCATAGATTATCAAAATTATTTCATCCCTTCAGATTCGGTTGAAATACCAAAAGCCTACATTATTAAAAAAGGATGGTCTAAAGCAATAGCACTTTTAGAACTAAATAAAATCAAGTATTCAACTTTTATAAATGATACTGTTTTAAGTGTTGAATCATATACTATTGGTGATTATAAAACTCGAAAGAATGCTTACGAAGGTCATTATTCGCATTATAATACCCAAATCATAAGAAATTCAAAAAAAATATCTTTTTCAGAAGGCGATCTAGTTATACCTACTGACCAAATTGGCATACGTTATCTTATTGAAACATTAGAACCACAGGCAACCGATTCGTTTTTTAATTGGAATTTTTTCGATGTTATCCTTCAACAAAAAGAAAGTTTTTCGCCTTATGTATTTGAAGATATAGCTCTTAAAATTCTAAAAAAAGATACCTCATTAAGAGAAGGGTTTCTACAAAAAAAAGAAACGGATACTATCTTCGCCAACAATTGGTACGAACAGTTAGACTGGATTTACAAACGCTCAAAATATTATGAACCGGCTCATTTACATTATCCGGTATATCGCGTATTAAAAAATTCGAGTATTGATTTAGAGTCCCTTACGAACTAATCTTCAAATAAAATTTTAATATTGATATAAGAATTTTGCAATGCTTTCTGTATTTTTTTAGGACCTTTCCATTTTACCTTTTCAATACCTTCGTTTTTTTGCCCTTTGAGCTTTCCTTTATATGAAGTTTTCATGGCGTACCAATGTACTTCCTTTAGCTTATAGGTTCCGTTTCGTTTAAAAACGTGATAGGTAGTTTGTAAAACGTTTTCGATTTTAAGTTTCTTTACGCCTGTTTCTTCTTCTACTTCCCGTAGGGCACATTCTTCTATGGTTTCGCTTTCGTCTAATTTCCCTTTGGGTAAATCCCATTTATCATTCCTGTAGATAAAAAGCACTTTTCCTTTTTTATTCGTCACCACACCTCCTGCTGCAACTTCCAAGGGAATTTTATTTGTAAATTTTTTAAGGATTTCTTCGTGGTTAGGGTGATAAATGTAAGCCTCTTTCAACTTCTTCTTTCTCAAGGCATCGATTGCCTCTTGAATTGCATTACCATTTAATAAAAAATAATCGCCGTTTGCCGTTTCGGAGAGTTTATTTGTTAAAATGAGGGGCAACTCATTGACAAAAACTTTATACATTTGCATCATGGTTTTAGACAAAGACACCGCTAAAAAAACAGCAGAACTTCTTTTACAAATTAATGCAATAAAGTTGAAACCAGAAAATCCTTTTTCTTGGGCCTCTGGATGGAAGTCTCCTATATATTGTGATAACAGGATTATACTCTCTTATCCAATTATAAGAAATTATGTTCGCGAAGAAATGGCAAAACAGGTAGAAGCATTATACGGTAAACCAGATGTTATTGCTGGTGTTGCGACCGGGGCCATTGGTATTGGCATGTTGGTAGCAGAATATTTAGGCCTGCCTTTCATTTATGTAAGGCCTGAAGCAAAATCACACGGAAGACAAAACCAAATAGAAGGCCGTTTAGAAGAAAATCAAAGTGTAGTTGTAATTGAAGATTTGATAAGTACGGGCAAAAGCAGTTTAAATGCAGTTGATGCCCTAAAGAGCAGCGGTGCAAACATCAAAGGCATGATCGCCATTTTTACCTATGGTTTTGATGTTGCTACTGAAAATTTCAAGAATAAAGATATTGAGCTTCACACCTTGAGCGATTATGTTCATTTAGCAGAATTAGCATCAGAAACAAATTATATAAAAGAAGAGCAATTAGCTACTTTGATGGAATGGAGAAAAAAACCATCACAATGGCAACAATAAAAGACTTATGTTTATAGAAACCCCAAAGAAAACAGTTCAGAAAAACGAAAAAGAAGTATTTGAGTTTTTAACTGATTTGAGAAATTTTGAGAAATTGATGCCTGAGAACATTGATAAATTTGAAGTTTTAAGTGATGACCGCTTTCTTTTTGCCTTAAAAGGAATGCCTCAGATAGTTTTAGAACGTAAAGAACAAATTGAATATAATAAATTGGTTCTTGGTGCTGTAAGTGAAAAATTACCCTTTACCCTTATCGCTGATATTGCCTCGTTAAATGAGAATGAAAGCGAAATTACTTTGAGCTTTAATGGCGAATTCAATGCGATGATGGCTATGATGATAAAAACACCCATTACTAATTTTATGGGAACGCTTGTAGAAAATTTAGATAAAATGAACTTGTCTTGAGTTCAATATAAGCAACTGGCCCAATTAGTACAAAAGCTGTATTTCTTTCAAGTCAAATTCTTGTAATATAGCATCTTCAAGTTCGATCATAAGTTTTCCTTCTTGGGTTACCCCTCTAATAAAACCCATAAAAAGCTCATCTTGCTTATTTCTAAAAGTTGAAGGTTTATCCTTTCTAAACAATGTACTTTCATAGGTATTCCATAACCCATTAATTCCATCTTCTTTCCAGCGTATAAAGACAGTTTTTAAATTTGCAAGTATCTGATTCAAGAGCTCGTCTAAATCAAAGGTCTGCCCTAACAACAATTTCAATGATGAAACGTTTAGAAGGTTATTGAAAGTTTGTTGGTTTACATTAAGACCCACACCTATAACAGAAGTTTGGATTTTATTGCCCAATAAGACATTTTCTATAAGAATACCACAGATTTTAGTTGAGCCTGACAGAATGTCGTTAGGCCATTTTATGCTTAAATCAGGTACTGATATTGCTTTTAATGACTCAATAATTGCTAAAGAAACACATACGTTCAACTGATATTGATTCTTGACATCTAGGTTCTTTATTTTTTTCAAAACACTAAAGGTGAGGTTTTTACCAATTTCAGATTGCCACGTGGTTCCCATTTGGCCCCTGCCCTTTCGTTGTTCTTTGGTTACGGCCACAGTAAAATCAATAGGTACGCCCCTAAACACATAGTCTTTTAAATACTGGTTTGTAGAGTCCGTGGCATCAAGTTTGATTATTTGCATAGTAAGCTCTAATATCAATGTAGAATCTATTCTTGAAAACTAGGGTTAAAAGAACAAAAAAATAATAACTTTGCAGAAACTAACATTTTTGAATGCAGAAAAAAAAAGCTAGCGCAGACGAGTTAATTGCATTAATTTCGCAAGGAATAGAAGATGTAAAAGGAAACAATATAATTTTACTTGACTTAAGGGAAATTGAGAATACCGTTTGTGACTACTTTATAATTTGTAATGGTACTTCAAACACACAGGTAAACGCTATTGTAAGCTCCATCCAAAAAAAAGTTAGCAAAACTATTCATGACAAACCATGGCACGTAGAAGGCGAAGACAATGCCGAATGGGTGTTAATGGATTATGTCAATGTAGTAGTTCATGTGTTTCAAAAACATATTCGAGAATTCTATGATATAGAAGGATTATGGGGAGATGCAAAGTTTATTGAAATAAAAAGTAGCATAAATCAGTAAAAAAAAAGAATGGCCAAAGACAATAATACAAATCCTAAAAAACCTAAATTCAGCTCATGGTGGATATATGGTTCAATTGCAATATTACTTATTGGTTTTCAATTGATAGGAAGCGGAAGTCTGAACAGTGCATCTGAAACAGATACGGCAACATTATATGAATACCTCAGAAACGGTGACGTTGATAAAATAATGATTATCAATAACACGCGTCAAGCGAAAATTTTCTTAACTGAAGAAGCGCTCGGAAAAGAGGTACATAAAGATGTCTCGGCAAAACCAATGTTTCCTAGTACCGGAAATATACCCCAATATATTGTCAAGTTCGGAGATCAAAAAAACTTCGAAGATGATATAGATCAAATTCGAACTGACAACAATTTAGATACCATAGTCAAATTTGATAATGAGAACAATTATATCATGGATTTGCTATTTAGCATACTCCCCTTCATTCTCATTATTGGTATATGGATCTATCTGATGCGAAGAATGTCAGGTGGTGGCGCTGGTGGTGCTGGTGGCCAAATATTCAATATTGGAAAATCAAAAGCAAAACTTTTTGACGAAAAGACCGATACCCTTACCTCATTTAAAGATGTGGCCGGACTCGAAGGCGCCAAAGAAGAAGTAGAAGAGATTGTTGAGTTTCTTAGAAACCCGGATAAGTATACTTCTTTAGGAGGGAAAATTCCGAAAGGCGCATTATTGGTAGGCCCTCCAGGAACAGGAAAAACATTATTGGCAAAGGCAGTGGCAGGAGAAGCAAAGGTTCCTTTCTTTTCGCTTTCAGGTTCTGATTTTGTTGAAATGTTCGTAGGTGTTGGTGCTTCAAGGGTACGTGACCTTTTCAAACAGGCCAAAGACAAATCGCCAGCTATCATATTTATTGATGAAATAGATGCGATTGGCCGTGCTAGGGGAAAAAATAATTTCACGGGATCAAATGATGAACGTGAAAATACATTGAACCAGTTATTGACTGAAATGGATGGTTTTGGCACAAATACCAATGTAATTGTACTTGCTGCCACCAACCGTGCAGATATATTGGATAAGGCATTAATGAGAGCTGGTAGATTTGACCGACAAATATATGTTGACCTGCCAGATATTAGAGAGCGTAAAGAAATTTTTGAAGTACACTTAAGACCTATAAAAACTGCTGAAACTCTTGATTTAGATTTCTTAGCAAGACAAACCCCTGGGTTTTCAGGTGCTGATATTGCCAACGTTTGTAACGAAGCTGCGCTTATTGCTGCCCGTAAAGAGAAAAAAGCCGTTACCAAACAAGATTTCTTAGATGCTGTTGATAGAATTGTTGGCGGACTCGAAAAGAAAAATAAAATTATCACTCCGGGTGAAAAGAAAACCATTGCTTATCATGAGGCCGGTCATGCCACCACAAGTTGGATGTTAGAACATGCAGCCCCATTGGTAAAGGTTACCATAGTGCCCAGAGGACAATCTTTAGGTGCTGCTTGGTATTTGCCAGAAGAAAGGTTAATAGTTCACCCAGAGCAAATGCTTGATGAAATGTGTGCAACCTTAGGAGGTAGAGCTGCAGAAAGAGTAATTTTCGATAAAATTTCTACCGGCGCACTGAGTGATTTAGAAAAAGTGACCAAACAAGCTAGAGCCATGGTAACCGTTTATGGCCTGAATGACGAAATAGGTAACCTAACCTATTATGACTCTTCAGCGCAAGACTCATACAGTTTTTCTAAACCTTACAGTGAAGAAACGGCCCAAAAAATTGACAGAGAAATCTCTAAGATAATTGAAGAACAATATCAAAGAGCTATTCAAGTATTAACTGAACATAAAGACAAATTAATCGTATTAGCTGAAAGACTACTTGAAAAAGAAGTTATCTTTAAAGAAGATTTAGAAAAGATATTCGGTAAAAGACCTTATGATAGTGTGTTAGATCATGATGGCAACAAAATAACCGATAGAACAGCTGAAGAAGAAGAAGATACCACAAGTGAAACATCAGTTGAAGAACAATAGAAAAATAAATATGTTTAAGTAACGTTGTTCTTAATATAATAACGCTACATATTAATTGAATCTCTATACGTATAAATGGGGCTATTTGACAAATTATTTGGAGGTGGTAAAAAGGTTTCCAAAGAAACTTTGGAAACTAGGGGTGTTCATATGCCCGATCTAAATATACCCGTAGATGAAAAATTCACGATACATTTCAAGAAAAATGGCGGTAAATTCCTATACTGTGATTCATTCTCTGAAGTTTCTGAAGCTTTAAAAAATATAGTTATGGAAAATGAATGGCAAGACCAACCATTCTTTGCCATGAACGCCTCCTTGGAGCAAAAATTTATTAAAGAAGGAATTACATTTACAGATAAGGCTAAAAAAAGTGAGGTTTTTTTTACTACTTGTGAGCATTTAGTTGCCCAAAACGGATCTATTTTGGTTTGCTCTAATCAACTCAATGAAAAAAAACTGAACGAATTACCTGAAAATATTATTGTCTTCGCCACTACCAGTCAACTGGTTGAATCTATTGGTGAAGGCTTAAAGATTATCAAAAAAAAATACGGACATAGTATTCCCGCTAATATTACAACTTTAAAGCATTTTCAGGCTGCCAACACTAAAAATTCCAATGATTTTCTTACGTACGGCAGTAGTTCTAAAAACCTTTATCTTTTACTTTTGGAAGACCTATAGTATGAGAGAAATTTTAAGGCGCGCGATTACTGGAGCTGTTTATATTATTCTTTTATTATCCGCAGTTTTCTTAAGTTCAGATGCCTTTGATTTTTTATTCATGACTTTTGGTCTCATCTGCCTTTATGAATACAAACGTCTTGTAGCTTTAAAAGGATACCATATTTTCATAGCTTACCTAGCACTTTGGTGGGTATTTATCTATTTAGTTCCAGATCAAGCATTTGTAAACAATGAAATACTCATCAACATTTTAATGTTGGTTACCATAATCGTTGATATTGGACTATTATTCTATTTGTTTACCAAAAAAGAAAAAGGATTTAACACCTTCCGAAAATTTGTGATAGGTCTTTTTTATATTGGAGGCGGGTGCATTTTCTTGACCATGATACCCTATAAAGATAATGCCTTTGCGAAATATTTGATCATGGGTATTTTTATTTTAATATGGGTCAATGATACCTTTGCCTATATAGTAGGTTCTGCTATTGGACGTACTAAATTATATACTGCAGTTTCTCCTAAAAAAACTATAGAAGGTACTATAGGAGGTCTTATCTTTGCTTTGTTGGCAGCGTATATTATGGGGCAATATGAACCTATTATCAATCCATCACAATGGATGATATTGGCAGCAGTAGTAGTAATTACAGGTAGTTTAGGGGATTTGGTTGAATCTAAATTCAAGAGATCGGCCGGGGTAAAGGACAGTGGAGCTATTTTACCAGGCCACGGCGGAATGCTTGATCGTTTAGACAGTTTGGTATTTGCCGCGCCGTTTGCTTATTTAATGTTAAATATTTTTGCTTATGTTTCATAGAGAGGGTCAAAAAATAATATTGATCACTTTTTTTATAGTTAGCACTATAGTGTTGGTATCCCAATATTATATTGATATTATATGGCTGCGATGGATTTTACAGATAACCGGCCTTATTGTATTAATAACAATTCTTCAATTTTTTAGAAATCCATCACGGATTGCAAAAAAAGATTTTGACGAAATTTTAGCCCCTGTTGATGGTAAAGTGGTTGTTATTGAAGAAGTAGAAGAAAGTGAATATTTTAATGGTAAGCGAAAACAAGTATCGATTTTCATGTCACCCATCAATGTTCATGTAACACGTTACCCAGCTAGTGGAAGTATTAAATATTCTAAATACCACCCAGGCAAATACTTGGTTGCTTGGCACCCAAAATCAAGTACAGAGAATGAAAGAACTACAGTGGTCATCAATACTCCAAAATTTGGCGACATATTGTACCGTCAAATTGCTGGCGCAATGGCAAGGCGCATTGTAAATTATGCAGAAAAAGGTGAAAACGTTCAACAAGGAGATGATGCTGGCTTCATAAAATTTGGCTCAAGGGTAGACTTGTTCTTACCTTTAGATTGTGCTATAACCGTAAAGTTGGACCAAAAAGTAGTTGGTGCAAAAACATGTATTGCAACTACCGTAGTGAAAAAAAGTCATGAAGAATGATAAAACACATAAAGACTTTTTAAAAGCTGTGGAGTTTGTAAATTCATATACAAAACCTTTACCTGCCGATTTTCTTTTAAAACTCTACGCCTATTACAAAATAGCCAATAAAAACTACGAAAATCCGGGTAGTACCACTCCACTTATCAACGCTTTTAAAGCCAATGCTTTAATTCAAGCTAAGAATATTAGCAGAACCGATGCAATGAA
>QILY01000316.1:4819-16812 GCA_003232155.1 Maribacter sp. | reverse complement strand
CGGTTTTACCAGATTGGCCATGGGCAAATACATCATACGGTTTTACTATTGACCGACCTATTGAAAATATAAAAGCAATTCAAATAGATCCCTCGCAATTGATGGCCGATGTGAATGCGGAAAATAACACTTGGTCGCCAAAACCGATGCCTAAGAAATAAAGTTCCTCGATGCAATACAAGGTATATTGTTTACTTTTATGCCGCTATGGCATACGAGTTTCCCAAGAGAGAAAAACTAAAAAGCAAAAAGCTGATTGAAAAGCTCTTTGTTGAAGGGAAGAGTGTTTCTAGTTTTCCTATAAAGCTCATTTATCTAAAAACTGAACTACCTGCTGATGTGTCCATACAAGCTGGAGTATCCGTTCCTAAAAAAAACTTTAAAAGTGCCGTGCAGCGCAACCGTATAAAACGTTTGTTACGAGAGGCTTATCGCTTGAACAAATCGCTCGTTTTTAACAATAGCGAGGCCACTTTTGCGTTTCTATTTTTATACCTTGGTAAAGATATGCCCAACTACAAAACTATAGAAGAACATGTTAAGTTGGCACTTCACAAATTCAAAAAGAAAATTGACCATGAATAAATTGCTAAAGAAGAAGGTTTTAATTCCCATATTTGCTGTAGTATTCCTTGTAGTAGGAAGTAGTTATAAAAGCGATTTCTTTGAGATTGCCAAACAGATAGAAATTTTCACCACACTGTTCAAAGAGCTCAACATGAACTATGTTGATGAGACCAACCCTGCAGAATTGATGGATACCGCCATCAAAAATATGTTAGATGAGTTAGATCCCTATACCAAATTTTTGAATGAGCAAGATGTAGAGGCCTATAAAATCAATAACGCTGGTGAGTATTCAGGTATTGGGTCTACCGTACGGTCGTACAAAGACAAGTTGGTCATTATTGAGCCTTATAAAGATTACCCTGCGGATAAAGCAGGCCTTAAAGCAGGCGATGAAATTATAAAAATAGGGGATATCAAGGTTTCTGATTTTGATGACAATGCCAGTGAGTTATTAAAAGGAGCCAACAATACAACTGTTAAAATCACATACAAAAGACAAGGTGAGACCAAGACAACAACCATCACCAGAGCTGCCGTAGAGGTTGATGCCGTGCCTTTTTATAAAATGGTCGATGACAAAACAGGTTATATTGTATTGGCAAAGTTCAACGCAAAAGCATCAAAACAAACCAAAGAAGCTCTTATTGACCTAAAGGGCCAAGGTGCTGAAAAAATAATTTTAGATCTTAGGGGGAATCCTGGTGGATTATTGTCCGAAGCTATAAACGTGACCAATCTTTTTGTTAAAAAAGGTGAGCTTATCGTAACCACAAAATCAAAAGTCAAAAAGTTTAACCGCGAATATAAAACTAAGAATAAAGCTGTGGATACTGAAATTCCGCTAGTGGTATTGGTGAACGGTAGTAGCGCTTCGGCCAGTGAAATTGTTTCGGGCAGTTTACAGGAT
The DNA here is from genome assembly GCA_003232155.1 of Maribacter sp. GTDB lineage: Bacteria > Bacteroidota > Bacteroidia > Flavobacteriales > Flavobacteriaceae > Maribacter_C. The sequence goes on along the minus strand of QILY01000316.1, from coordinate 15,335 downwards.
CTTGACCGTGCTGTGGTCATGGGCGCCCGTAGTTTTGGGAAAGGCTTGGTACAACGCCCCTTGAAATTGACCTATGGCACCCAGTTAAAAGTTACCATATCGCGTTATTTTACTCCTTCAGGAAGGTGCATTCAATCTTTGGATTACTGGAATAGGGATGAAGATAACAATGCCGTACGCAACACTGCTTTTAATGAGTTCAAAACCAGAAACGGTCGAAAAGTAAAAGATGGTGGTGGGGTTTTACCAGATATTGAAGTGACTACGGCAAAAGCCAATTCGCTTACTACTGCACTATTGAACAACAGCGTAATTTTCGACTTTGCAACGGACTATTATTACAAAAACCAATTAGACAATATCAACAATTTTAAATTCTCAAATGCCGATTTCCAATCCTTTAAAAACTACGTCTCAAAAAGCGATTTCTCTTTTGAAACAAAGATTGAAAAAGCCATTAAAGAAGTCATGGCAAATAAAGAAGATGTTGTTTTTAATAGCACCGTAGTAAATGAATTCAAAAACCTTTTAGTGACTATTGATAAGAGTAAAACCGAAGCTCTAGAAATTCATAAGAAAGAAATTCAAAGCAAACTAAAAGACGAAATTGTAAAGCGCTATTTCTACCGTGACGGACTTTATAAGTACTATTTACAAAATGATGATGCTATCTTGGTCGCTACAGAGCTTTTAGGGAATACCTCGAAGTATGAAGGAATTTTAAAGTAGAGGGCTAAGTTCTAATTAACACAGTATTTTGTTTGAATAGCTCGAACAAGTGATAAGCTTGGTCTGATAATAGTATGCTGAAACCAATAAAACTCCCTGATTCATTGCTGTTTAGAACCTCATAACGAAGTTCTAATACATAATCCGGGTTTAATGACTAACTAATTAACCGATACCTATCAACTTATGGAATTGAGCACCCTCGATTATAGTTTTATTATTGTCTTCTTTACAATTATTTTAGGTATAGGTATTTATGTCTCTAAAAAATCGGGAAAAAACTCTTCTGAATTTTTTCTTTCCGGACGAACAATGCCATGGTGGTTATTAGGGCTGTCAATGGTAGCTACCACATTTTCGACAGATACGCCGAATCTTGTAACTGATCTGGTAAGAACAACAGGAGTTTCAGGAAACTGGGGATGGTGGTGTTTTTTGCTCACTGGAATGCTTACGGTCTTCGTTTATGCCAAACTTTGGCGGAAATCGAATGTAAAAACGGACTTAGAGTTTTATGAATTACGTTATGGTGGTAAACCGGCAAGTTTTTTAAGAAAATTCAGAGCTGTTTATTTAGGAGTTCTTTTCAATGTAATTACTATGTCGGCCGTTACTTTGGCAGCCATAAAAATTGGAGGTATTATGTTAGGCCTCGAACCTTGGCAAACTGTTGTCGGAGCCGGACTAATAACGGTTGTATTTAGTGCTTTAGGAGGGTTTAAAGGCGTAGTATACACTGATTTTTTATTGTTTTTTGTAGCCATGGCAGGAGCTATTGGAGCTGCTTATTATTTGGTGAATATACCCGAAGTGGGAGGTATTCAGGCAATTATGGACAATGAGCTTGTAAAATCTAAAATGGATATCCTCCCAGACTTCAGCGATAAGAAGACATTTATTACGATTTTAGTTATTCCGTTAGCGGTGCAATGGTGGGCCACTTGGTATCCAGGAGGAGAGCCGGGCGGCGGCGGATACATCGCACAGCGTATGCTTGCTGCAAAGAACGAAAACCATGCCATTGGGGCAACTTTCTTTTTTAATATTATGCACTATGCATTACGCCCTTGGCCTTGGATTTTGGTGGCACTAGCTTCGATTGTGGTTTATCCTGATATTGCAAGTATAGCAGAGGCCTTCCCCAACGTACCTGCGGATAAACTGGGACATGATCTAGCGTATTCAGCGATGTTGACCAAACTTCCAAGTGGGCTTTTGGGTATTGTACTGGCCTCATTAATTGCAGCCTACATGAGCACAATTTCTACGCAATTGAATTGGGGATCATCTTATTTGGTTTTTGATTTTTACAAACAACAGATAAATCCTGATGCTACTGAAAAACAAATGGTAGCTTTTGGAAGATTATCTACAGTAGTCTTAATGGTTTTGAGTGCGTTATTGGCCTTGGCTATGCAAAATGCCATGGGCGTGTTTAACCTCTTATTATCTTTTGGCGCAGGTACGGGTATAATTTTTATATTAAGATGGTTCTGGTGGCGTATTAATGCATGGAGTGAAATTACAGCTATGTTCGCATCAGGAATTTTATCCATTCTTATAGCAACAACTTCATTAAAATCTTTCCTCTTTGATATCGACAACGGTCTTTTGCCCGATTGGGCAGAGCTTCCCTTTGTAATGATAGTGACCACTATAATTTGGGTAACCGCAACGTTTATGACCCAACCCGAGTCAAAAGAAGTGCTGCAAAGCTTCTATAGAAAAATTCAACCTGGAGGTCCGGGTTGGAAAAAGGTGGTAAATGAAGCGAAAGCTGACAACATTGAAGTTGTGACTTCACATGAAAAGTGGAGTGTGCCATCTGGCATTACTGCTATGCTATTGGGTGTTGCCTTAGTGTACTCTCTAATGTTTGCAACAGGTTATTGGATCTATGGCCGAACCACTTCAGCAGCTATATGGACAGCTGTGGCCGTGGTTTCAGGATTCCTTCTGATTAAGGCATGGAATCGAATGAAGGAGAATATTTTATAAATCCAAATAGCAACTTTGAACTTGAAACCTATGATATGAAAGACAGAATCCTATCCGTAGACATTTTTAGAGGTGCTACCATTATTTCGATGATTTTGGTAAATACCCCGGGCACATGGTCAGCTATATATGCACCTTTTTTACATGCGAAATGGCATGGCTATACACCAACTGATTTGGTATTTCCGTTCTTTTTGTTCATTGTGGGCACATCAATTGTATTCGCTTATAAGAATAAAGTTGCCAATGCGGGCACCTATAAAAAAATTACCGTTCGCACACTGAAACTGATTGGTCTAGGTCTTTTTTTGGGGGCATTTATGATCAATTTTCCCTTTTTTAAAGATTTTTCGGATATCAGATTCCCCGGGGTTTTGCAACGTATTGGAGTTGTTTTCTTTTTTGCTTCTATCTTATTCTTAAACTTTAACTGGAAAGTTTTGATTGCGATAGCCACTGTTCTATTAATTGGCTATTGGCTGCTGATGACCTTTGTTCCCGTAAACGGAATAGAATCGACCCTTGAACGCGCCCCGAACAATTTGGCCAATTATTTGGATGTGCAAATTTTCGGAGTCCATAGCTATAAGCCAGATTATGACCCCGAAGGATTGTTGAGTACCATCCCCTCAATAGTAAGCTCTTTGTTGGGCATATTTACAGGATTGATATTAACATCAAAACTAGCCCAAAAAGAAATCATTTTAATAGGTATTGGTGGTGCTTTATTGATTATTGGTCATGTGTGGGATATTTTCTTTCCCATAAATAAAGCATTATGGACGAGTAGTTTTGTGCTGGTTACTGCCGGATGGGCCAATTTAATCTTGGCATTGATTTATTATCTCACGGATGTAAAAGGAATTAAATTTGGAAGCATTTTTAGATATGCCGGAGCCAATGCCATAACCTTATACTTTCTATCTAGCTTTATCAGTAATATTTTAGGTCAGATCAAGATAGGTGAAACCTCATTGCACGGATGGCTTTTCAATACCATATATGTTCATGATTTTATGTCAATGCAGCTCTCATCTTTATTGTACGCTCTTACAGTAGTTGCTTTTTATGTGCTATTGGCGCACATTCTGTACCAAAGAAAGATTTTCTTAAAGATATAAACATGTGTAAAGTTTTACGGTTAGTGGAATTTCTTTTCACACCAATTTTTTATTGCTAACCAACCTAAGATATTTCGATGAAAAAATACGATGTAATTGTTATAGGGGCAGGCGCTGCTGGTCTTGGTAGTTCTGGCGTGGCCAATGCGCTAGGCTTAAAAACCCTAATGATCGAAAAAGATGAAAATAATTTTGGCGGCGATTGCACTAATTATGGTTGCGTGCCCAGCAAGGCATTGATTCATTTAGCGCATCAATTTCATCAAGCGAAGTTAGCTTCAAAATTCGGCTTGTCAGTAAGTGGCAAAGCTGATATGGGTGCCATTCTTGACCATGTACATGCACTTCAAGACCATATTAAAAGTACTGAAGATGCAGCTACTCTACGTTCTCATGGTATTGATGTAGTCATTGGCGAGGCTTCTTTTTCATCTAAAGAAAGTATAAGCGTAAATGGGGAAGAATATACCGCTAAATTCATATTCTTGTGTACAGGTTCGGCACCTCGAAAAATTATGATAGCGGGTATGGATGCTGTTCAGGTCTATACCAATGAAAACATTTTTTTTGATTGTAGAACATTGCCCGAACATCTGGTCGTTATTGGTGGTGGACCTATTGGCTGTGAATTGGGACAAGTATTTTCTCGATTCGGCGCAAAGGTCACGATTATAAATAGAGGAGCTCGATTGTTAAATAAAGAACCTGAAAACGTATCGAAAATTCTAGAAACGCAATTCAAAAAAGAAGGTATTGATGTTATTAATGAAGCTGAGGTTAAATCTTTTATCAATGGCAATGCAATTATCAACACTAAAGATGGCAGTACTGTTGAAATTCCCTGTGATGCTACTTTAATTTCTGTAGGTAGAATTGTAAATACCAAAGGGCTGAATTTAGAAAAGGGAGGTATTGCCCTAACTGAAACAGGAAAAATACAAGTAGATGTCTATTTAAAAACCACGAATAAAAAAGTATATGCCATTGGTGATGCAGCAGGCAGCTATATGTTTTCGCACGGCGCCGAAAAAATGGTGCGTCAAGTATGGCGAAATATACTATTACCGGTATTTAAAAAGAAAAACACCATGGGCGATTTGAGTTGGGTAACCTTTACAGATCCCCAAGTAGCACATTTTGGCCTAACTGAAAAACAAATGTGGAATCAGGGAGTATCAAATTATCGCCAAGATCAAACTTTTGAACATGATGATAGAGCTATTCTTCAAGATTACACCTACGGGCATATGTCAATTTGGTTTGATGATACTAAAAATGTGGGGAAAAAGAAAGTGCTTTCGGGAAGTATGATAGCGCCACAAGCCGGAGAATTGATACAAGAATTGGAATTGGCCAAACATGCCAAAATACCAGCCCGTAAATTAGAAAGCAGGGTATACCCATACCCAGTAGCTACAAGAATTAATCAAAAAGCATTACGGGGCATTATGGCCAGTACAAGAACAGGTTGGAAAATAAAAGTGGCCAGAAAAGTGTTTCGGTTTTTGTATTGATCAGGGCATTGTAAAGACCTGTGGAGCCTACTATCAAAGGGGTGACAAAACCTAAAATGTTACATTGAGCGCAGTCGAAATGCCTACTGCTACTGTGGGCCGAATACTATCTTCCAACCATCAACTTCGCCACATACTTTCCAATAACATCGAATTCCAAATTAACTACTGTTCCTATTTTATACGAATTGAATCTCGTGTGCTCATAGGTATATGGTATAATGGCAACGCTAAAAGTGTTCGTGCCTGAATCTACTACAGTAAGGCTTGTGCCATCAATAGTAATAGAACCTTTTTCAATTGTAGGGTTATGGGTTGAAGCATCATATTCAAAAGAGAAGAACCAGCTTCCATCTTTTTCTTGAACTGAAGTACATGTTCCGGTTTGGTCAACATGGCCTTGAACAATGTGACCATCTAATCGAGAACCCAAGATCATAGCACGTTCTAAATTTACTTTATCACTTACTTGAAGATGCTTAAGGCTGGTTTTTTGAAGGGTTTCTTCAATGGCAGTAACCGTATAGCTATCTTCTACTATAGAAATAACCGTTAAACACACACCATTATGAGCTACACTTTGGTCTATTTTTAATTTCTCACTAAGTGTTGAACATACCGTAATATGAAGATTGCTTCCTTCTTTTTCTAGGTGGGCAACTTCCCCTAAAGTTTCAATAATACCCGTAAACATGTGTCGTTTAAATTAAGTAGTTTTGTTATTTGTTATAGGATGCAAAGGTAAAGATATAAATGGACGAAAACAGAAAAATAAGACTTGGCATATCAATAGGCGATTTGAACGGAATAGGCTGTGAGGTAGCATTAAAGACCTTTGAAGATTCTAGAATGTTAGATTTTTGCACTCCTGTTTTCTTTGCTTCGAACAAAACCATATCGCAGCAAAAAAATGCGTTGAATATAAATATCAATTACCATGGAGTACAAGAAGCATCAAAAGCGCTCAATGGTAAAATAAATGTGGTCAATGTTTGGAGAGAAATACCAAATGTTGAATTTGGCCAAGCCACTGAAGAAGCTGGTAAGTACGCCATACAATCATTAAGAACAGCTACTGAGGCATTGAAAGATGGAAGCATTGACGTATTGGTAACCGCACCTATAAACAAAAACAATATTCAAGCTGAAGATTTTAATTTTCCAGGTCATACTGATTATTTGGCGCAAGAATTAGAGGGCGAAAGCCTAATGTTCATGGTGACCGATGAGTTGAAAGTAGGCTTACTTACCGATCATGTTGCGGTCAAAGATGCCCCGGCAGCTATAAATGCTATTTTAATACGTAACAAAGTGCGTACTATTGAAAAATCTTTGCAGATGGATTTCGGCATACGTCGCCCAAAAGTGGCGCTTTTAGGCATAAACCCACATAGTGGAGATAATGGAGTTATTGGCAAAGAAGATGATGAGGTTTTAAAACCGGTCATTAAAGAAATGTCAGATGCTGGGCATTTAGTTTTTGGTCCGTATTCTGCTGATAGCTTTTTTGGCTCCGATGCCTATAAAAATTTCGATGCGATATTAGCTGCCTATCACGATCAAGGCCTTATTCCTTTTAAGACCCTTTCTTTTGGTAAAGGGGTGAATTATACTGCGGGACTTAACAAAGTGCGTACATCACCAGACCATGGTACAGCCTATGAAATTGCAGGAAAAGGAGAAGCAGATGCAAGTTCTTTCAAAGAAGCGGTTTTTATGGCACTACATATTTTTAAGAACAGGCAAGAGTATGGAGAACTTACCAAAAATCCATTGCAGAAGCAGAAGGTAAGACGATAAGGAGACGATAACTCCTATGAAAAACCAAATATAGTTTTTTAGGCGTCAAAATATAAAATCTTTGTTCCTTGTTCTATCAGCGCAGCGGTTCTGAACTAATTGGTAGGATATTGATAATAAAGTTCCTCGATGCAAGCATACGAAATATTATTCGAACTCTAATTTACTTGATGAAAATCTTAGGTTTTCAAACTTTCCTCTTCATACGAGGCAAGCCTAGAGGAATTAGACCTAAAAGAGATTAAAAACAGGTGTGTTTTCAGTTGGAATATCTGGCATTAAATAATTGGCTTTTATTAAAATAATAGTATCTTTGCACCCGCCTTTATTATAGGCGTTGTGTTCTAAACAAGTGTGTTACGATGAAAAAAAAGGAGCTTACTATTCCTTTCTTAGGACTAAAGCAAGGAAAACACGAGTTTACATACGAAATTGATAATACGTTCTTTGAATCTTTTGAGTATAGTGAGTTTAATGCTGCTAATATAGAATTGGGTGTTTTGTTGAACAAAACAAGTACTATGTTAGAGTTTGAACTAAACGCTAAGGGTGTAGTGAATGTGAATTGTGATATTTCGAACGAACCTTATGACGAGAACCTATCGGCAGATTTGGACTTGGTCGTAAATTTCGGCAACGAGTTTAATGATGAAGACGATGAAATATTAATTATCCCCCATGGAGAACATCAAGTGAATCTTGCACAATATGTGTATGAGATGTTGGTCTTGGCCGTTCCTCAGAAAAGAGTTCATCCAGGTGTATTGGATGGGTCTTTAGAATCGGACGCACTTAAAAAATTACAAGAGCTTCAACCAAAAGAAACAAAGGAAAATTCAAAAGATACGGATCCCAGATGGGATGCATTAAAAAAGTTAATAACGGATAAATAAGTTGTAAAATGGCACATCCTAAAAGGAAAATTTCCAAGACCAGAAGAGACAAAAGAAGAACGCATTACAAAGCAGTAGCCTCTACGTTGGCAACCGACCCTACTACAGGTGAAATGCATTTGTTCCATAGAGCGCACTGGCATGAAGGAAAATTATACTACAAAGGCCAAGTTTTGATTGACAAAACTGAAGCGGCAGAAGCATAGTTTTTGTTGTAAAAGATAACAAAGGGACTCCCACTTTCTTAAAGTTGGGGGTTTTTTAGTGTAGTATCATTGGCGGATAACAACTATCTAATCTAAAGATTGAAGCAAAATACAGCCCTAAATTTTACAAAAGATCAATTTTTAATTCAAAAGTCATTTTTTTGAAAAAATGATGATTTTGACCAAAAAGTCATAGAAAATGATTATTTTTCGATGATTTTAACCGTTTTTGAAGGTTTTTTTAAAAAACAGTTTCTACATGAGCAAACTAACGGCAGCTATTACGGCTGTAGGAGCATATGTTCCAGAATTTGTGATGACCAACAAAATGTTGGAAGATTTGGTAGACACCAATGACGAATGGATTACTTCACGCACAGGAATCAAAGAAAGAAGGGTTTTAAAGAAAGAAGAAGGAGAGGGCACTTCTTTTATGTGTATAAAAGCAGCAGAAGAACTTTTGAAAAAAAGGAATATTGACCCCAAAGAGATTGATTTGGTTATTGTCGGAACGGTTACCCCAGATACTTTAGTAGCATCTACTGCTGCCTTTGTCGCTTCAGAAATAGGGGCCACTAATGCTTTTGGGTATGATTTGTTAGCTGCTTGTTCAAGCTTTTTATTCGGTATGTCGACCGCAGCAAGTTTTGTACAATCAGGCAAATATAAAAAAGTTCTTTTAATAGGTGCCGATAAAATGTCATCTATTGTAGATTATACCGATAGAACTACCTGCATTATTTTTGGTGACGGTGCCGGTGCAGCTCTTTTTGAGCCCAATACTGAAGGCTTGGGCCTGCAAGATGAATATTTGCGTACTGATGGCTCAGGAAGGGAGTTTTTAAGTATGGATGCTGGAGGTTCTATAATGCCTGCGACAGAAGAAACCGTTAAAAATAGAAAGCATTATATATATCAAGATGGGCGATCGGTTTTTAAATTTGCCGTTTCAAATATGGCTGATGCCGCTGCACAGATTATGGAGCGCAATAACTTGACCGATAAAGGTGTAGCATGGTTGGTGCCACATCAAGCCAACAAACGTATTATTGATGCTATGGCCAAGAGAATAAATATCGATCATGAAAAAGTAATGATGAACATTCAAAAATACGGCAATACCACTTCAGCAACCTTACCACTTTTATTAAATGATTATGAAAGTCAATTAAAGAAAGGTGATAATTTGGTATTTGCTGCTTTTGGAGGAGGTTTTACTTGGGGCTCTATTTATTTAAAATGGGCCTATAATTAATACTATTGATTGAACTAAATAAATCAAATTTTATGGATATTAAAGAAATTCAAAGTCTCATTAAGTTTGTGGCTAAATCTGGTGCTAGCGAGGTAAAGCTAGAAATGAAAGATGTTAAAATAACCATTCGTACAGGATCTGTATCAAGTGGTAATGAAACTACTTACGTACAGCAAATTCCTATGGGGCAGGTGCAAATGCCAGCGATGCCGACAGAAACGCCTGTGGCTGTACCAGAAGCAGCAACTACAACTGATACTGCTGCCGATGATGATGCAAAATATATCACGGTCAAGTCACCTATTATTGGTACTTTATATAGAAAACCCTCACCTGATAAACCTTCTTTTGTTGAAGTAGGAAGTGAAATCTCAAAAGGAGATGTGCTTTGTGTTATCGAGGCCATGAAACTCTTTAACGATATTGAGTCTGAGGTTTCAGGTAAAATCGTGAAAATTCTAGTTGATGATTCTTCACCAGTAGAATTTGACCAGCCATTGTTCTTAGTAGATCCATCTTAATAAAATTTTAAGTGTTGAATGCTAAATGTCAAGTTTCAGTACCGACATTTAAAACTTAAAGCTTAAAATTTAAAATTTTTCAGGATGTTCAAAAAAATATTGATTGCAAATAGGGGAGAAATAGCACTACGTGTTATACGCACCTGTAAAGAAATGGGTATAAAGACCGTTGCTGTATATTCTAAGGCAGATGAAGAGAGTCTACACGTACGTTTTGCTGATGAGGCAGTATGTATAGGTCCGGCTCCCAGTAGTGAATCGTATCTAAAAATACCTAATATTATCGCTGCAGCAGAAATTACAAACGCTGATGCTATTCATCCAGGGTACGGGTTTTTATCTGAAAACTCTAAGTTCTCTAAAATTTGTGCTGAGCACGCTATTAAATTTATTGGCGCATCTGGTGAACATATAGACCGAATGGGTGATAAAGCATCTGCCAAAGAAACCATGAAAAAGGCTGGTGTGCCCTGTGTACC
>QILY01000316.1:0-4814 GCA_003232155.1 Maribacter sp. | reverse complement strand
GATGTTGCCGAAGCTAAAAAGATAGCTAAAAAAATGGGGTATCCGGTGATGATAAAGGCGACTGCTGGTGGTGGTGGAAAAGGAATGCGTGCCGTATGGAGCGAAGATGAAATGGAAGACCTTTATGAAAGTGCCGTGCAAGAAGCATCTGCCGCTTTTGGTAATGGCGCAATGTATATGGAAAAGCTTATCGAAGAGCCACGCCATATTGAAATTCAGATTGTAGGTGACCAATATGGAAAAGCCTGTCACTTATCTGAAAGAGATTGCTCGGTACAACGCCGTCATCAAAAATTGACCGAAGAAACTCCATCACCGTTCATGACAGATAAGTTGCGTGATGAAATGGGTACTGCTGCTATTAAAGCGGCTGAATTCATCAAATATGAAGGAGCAGGTACAGTAGAGTTTTTGGTTGATAAGCACCGTAATTTCTATTTCATGGAAATGAATACCCGTATTCAAGTAGAGCATCCGATTACGGAACAAGTGATTGACTATGATTTGATACGTGAACAAATTTTAGTAGCTGGTGGCGTTCCAATTTCTGGTAAAAATTACTTGCCCAAGTTGCATTCTATCGAATGTCGTATTAATGCAGAAGATCCGTATAATAATTTTAGACCATCACCCGGAAGAATTACAACCTTGCATATTCCAGGAGGCCATGGCGTTCGTATGGACACCCATGTATATAGTGGCTACAGTATTCCGCCTAATTACGATTCTATGATCGCTAAGTTGATTACTACGGCACAAACCCGCGAAGAGGCCATCAACAAGATGAAACGTGCTTTAGATGAATTTGTCATTGAGGGGATAAAAACTACGATTCCCTTTCATAGGCAGTTGATGGATCATCCTGATTATTTGGCAGGAAACTACACCACCAAGTTTATGGAAGACTTTGTAATGAAACCACAAGCAGAATAATATTTTAAAACTCCGGTAATTAGCTGGAGTTTTTTATTTTTAATCCCTTTTGGGATACGAACCTGCCGGACGGCTACGGTGTACCTACATCTTTTATGAGTGTTGTTCCTTTTATTATATATGCGAATCAAGGCTTGGGTTTTAGTTTTAATTGATAATCAATTTCCGATTTCAACCCTTGATCCGCATTATTAATAACATTATAAGATATTCATTAAAAATTAATATTATATAAACATTAACTTAACATTGATATTGGTTATTTGCCGTCGACAAAAGCTAATATTTTTATGAAAACAAGAATTATAGCCTTAGGGTTATTTCTGTCTATTGGGTTCACTTCTTTTTCTCAAGAAACAAATGCACCAAAATTTGGGAAAGGTCTTTTCAATTTAGTTGGAAAAGACAGTACATGGAGTATGAAAATTGCCACTCGTATGCAATTTTTGAGCATCTCTACTTGGGATGAAGGTACAGATGGCGGACTAGTAGACCCACAACAGAATTTTTTAGTGCGTAGAGCTCGTTTGAAATTTGACGGTTTTGCATATTCTCCAAAACTTAAATATAAATTAGAATTAGGACTTTCCAATAATGATATCTCAGGAGCAAATCAATTCACCAGCGATGCACCTAGGTATATTTTAGATGCGGTAGTCATGTGGAATTTTTATGAAAACTTTGAGCTTTGGGTAGGTCAAACCAAATTACCCGGTAATATAGAGCGTGTCATTTCTTCAGGAAATCTACAACAAGTAGATCGGTCGCTCTTAAATAGCCAATTTAATATAGATCGTGATTTAGGAATTCAACTTAGGCACTTTTTTAATCTTTCTGAAAATTTCTTGGTAAGAGAAAAACTAGCCATTTCTCAAGGTGAAGGAAGAAACATTACTACCGGAAACCTCGGTGGTCATCAATTTACCGCAAGACTAGAACTCCTCCCTTTCGGAAAATTCAAAAGTAACGGAGAGTATAGTGCCAGTGATCAAAAACGTGAAAAAAAACCTAAATTAATGCTGGCAGCCACTTATGATATTAATAAAAATGCTGTAAGAACCAGAAGTAATCTAGGGTCATTTATGATGAACGACCTTGGTTTTTTTGAGACCGATATCAGTACTTTTTTCCTAGATGCCATGTTCAAATATAACGGCTTCTCATTTATGGCCGAATACGCAAAAAGAGGTGCTGATGATCCATTGGCAAAAGATTCAGATGGCACTTTAACTGGTGATGAGGTCCAAATAGGTAATGGTCTAAACCTACAAACAGGCTATCTCTTTAAAAATAATTGGGAGGTTTCTGGCAGGTATACCAATATTCAACTCGATGAAGTCATTACGGGCATAAACCTTCAAACCCAATATACTTTAGGTCTTTCCAAATATATTGTTGGCCACAAGTTAAAAGTTCAAACAGATTTAAGTTATCTCTCATTAGATGGAGGAACAGATAGATTAATGTATAGATTGCAATTTGATATTCATTTTTAGATTAAAGATAACCTTAGTGTAACATAACAGATCAGTACAGTACAGATATTTGCAAATCGTTTTATATAAAAATTATGGATAATATTTACTTATTAATGCTCATTGCCATCGCAATTTTAGCGGTTGCTGATATTGTTGTTGGTGTAAGTAACGATGCTATTAACTTTTTGAATTCTGCTATTGGATCAAAGGTAATTTCATTTCGTACCATAATGATAGTAGCCAGTTTAGGTATATTTATTGGCGCTGTTTTCTCTAGCGGATTAATGGAGGTTGCCAGAAAAGGCATATTTGTACCCAGTATGTTCAGTTATGATAAAATCATGATCATATTTATGGCAGTAATGATTACTGATATTCTTCTTTTAGATTTTTTCAACACACTCGGCTTACCTACTTCTACCACCGTTTCAATTGTATTTAATTTATTAGGTGCTGCAGTAGTAATGTCATTGATTACCATTGGAGAATCAGAAACATTATCCATATCGGACATAGGAAGCTATATCAACACCGCAAAAGCTATGGAAATCATAAGGGGCATCTTACTCTCTGTAGTAATAGCTTTTAGTGTAGGTGCCTTTGTACAGTGGGTATCTCGTTTTATATTCACCTTTCAGTACGAAAAGAAAATAAAGAGCTTTGGTTATATTTTTGGCGGTGTTGCTTTAACGGCCATCACGTATTTTATATTTTTAAAAGGTTTAAAAGGAACTCCTTATTACAAAGAACTAAAGGGCTTAGTAGAAGGCAATGAAGTTTATATTGTACTCTGTAGCCTAGTGGTTTTTACGCTGTTTTCATATGTTTTCGAGAAAATAACCAAAAAAAGCGTTTTACTTGTAGTGATTGCAGTCGGCACTTTTGGTTTGGCTCTCGCTTTCTCTGGTAATGACCTAGTGAACTTTATTGGTGTACCCATAGCTGCGTACCATTCTTATAGCGCTTGGATAGCTTCGGGTGTTGACGCTACTTCCTTTACTATGGAAGTATTAGATAAAAAAATGCCAGCTGAACCTTTTCTTTTATTTCTTTCAGGCGGTATAATGGTAATTACCCTATGGTTTTCAAAAAAAGCAAAAACAGTTGCTGAAACTGAACTTAGTCTTTCTCGTCAAGGGGAAACCCATGAAAAGTTCGAACCCAATAGGCTTTCTAGAAGTATTGTAAAGGGAAGTTCATGGTTGTCCAATACATTGGGTACAATTATTCCGCGTTCGGTACAAGAAAAGATTAATTTGAATTTTCAAAAGCCTGATGTCATACTTACCAAAGACCAAAGTATAGAAGCACCTGCTTTTGATATGATTCGAGCTTCTGTAAACCTAATGGTCGCTGGTATTTTAATTTCTATTGCAACTGCTCAAAAATTACCGCTGTCCACAACCTACGTGACTTTTATGGTGGCAATGGGTTCTTCATTGGCTGATAAGGCTTGGGGCAGAGAAAGCGCGGTCTACCGTGTTGCTGGGGTTTTAAATGTTATTGGCGGCTGGTTCTTTACAGCTGGTGGTGCCTTTGTAGCTGCTGGCACCGTCGCTTTTTTAATCAATTGGAATCCGAGTGTAATGACTCCCATATTATTATTGATTACTGTTTTCTTATTAATTAGAAATTATTTATCCCATAAAAATAAAGAGAAAACCGCGATCGATGAAGATAGCCTTGTCTATGCTGAAAGTAGTTCTTTGCAAGGTGTTATTCATGAGAGTGCCAAAAATATCTCAAGTGTTGTTAAAAGAAGTAACAAAATATACTTCAATGCCATTGAAGGCTTGGCAAAACAAGATCTAGACTTACTTAAAAAGAACAAAAAACAAGTACTCAAATTATCAAACGAAATAGATAAGTTACGAGATAACATCTTTTATTTTATTAAAAACTTAGACGAATCAAGTGTAGGTGCAAGTGATTTTTACATTAATATTTTAGGGTATTTACAAGATATGGCCCAATCATTGGAATATATCTCCAAAATCAGCCACAAACATATCAATAACAATCACAAAAAATTAAAGTACAATCAAATAAAAGAACTTAAAGGAATATATGATGAGTTAGAGGTGATTTTAAAAGAGACCAAAGATGTATTTGACAATCGCTCTTTTGAAGAAATTGGAGCGGTATTAAGCAAAAAAGAAAGCTTATTAAATATGGTTTCTAATAAAATCCGAACTCAAGTGGCCAGAACTCGTACAGAAGAATCCAGTCCTAAAAATACAGCACTATATTTTTCGCTTTTGTTAGAGACCAAAGATTTGATTAAAGCAATCGTCAATATACTTGAACTTTACCATAGTGAACATGATAGCTCAATAGCCCCTGCAACCATAGATTCGCCATAAGAAGAATAAAATTCAATAATTTTAATTTTATGGAGTACCT
>QILY01000135.1 GCA_003232155.1 Maribacter sp. | reverse complement strand
TCACTAAAAATGTCTGCAAGACATTTTCTTAACGCTCTGTCCTGTTAAAATTTATCGCCGTAGCTCAGGCTATGCTTGCGCCACCGCTCTAACTCGCCCATAGCTTTCGCTATGTCGTGCATTGGTATGAGAAAAAAAACCTGCCTTGATTCTCCCGAATTTCCATTTGGCACGAGTATATCATCAAATTAAAACAATAGCAAAAAATTGTTATGGGCAGCTTTCCTTCTGTGAGGGATGCAAAGTATATCATTTGACGTTTAATAATATCTACATAGAACTAACTAATATTCCAAAGCCAAACTACCTGCTATAATTGAAAACCTGCCTGCCATGCCTACGGCAGGTAAACCGGTCAGGCAGGTGCTCGAAATTTGTTCAGCTTCCCGACTAAAAATCGGGACAGGCTAAAATTGAGCTACAATTCTTTCACTAAAAAACTTCTGCGCTTCCCAATCCTACCTGCCTTTGCCGGCAGGTTGATATTTTGACTTTTCATGACGAAAATCCATGAATAATGCGGGCTAAACAAGAGATGCGTTCTTTTCAAAAGATATGTCTATAAAGAAACATTTCATTCTCAAGTAAAAAGCGAGAATCAAGTCCGCTTGTACTGAAAATTCCTCTAGTGTGATGATTTGTAAGAAAGGTGACTAAAATTTTTATGCGATTTTTTCTTTAGGCAAGGCGGGGCGTTAAGCCAGCTGGCGCGTTGGCAAAGCATAGCCGTAGCTACGGTTAAAAATTTTAACCTGCCTGACCGGCAGGCAGGCGAAGCATAAAGTAAAAAAGGCGAAAAATTAGTTGTCTTTTTTATGAATCATTACACTAGTTGCGTTGTTTAAGCACGTAAGTAAGCGCCGCACTAGCAATTAATTTTATACGGTTTCAAACAAAAAGTTTAAACGAGTTCTAATTCCGTTCAAAAATCATAATAGTGTTTTCAGAATCATTTTGATTTATATTTCCAATTTCAAACTTATTATCATCAACTATTTGATAATGAAAAATTCTTGGAAACATTTCGTCAGCCTCGTTACTGCTTAATTCAATCATATTATCATTTAATATGCGTATTGAAAAAGTTCTCGATATAGGATTATCTCCATCAGAAATTCTTTTTTCTTGAAGTTGATTATTATTAGAGCTGAAAATTAATGTGGTTCTATTATTTTCTGGCGTAATCTCAACAAAATTTCCAGTTAGTATTCCGTTTAGTAGTTGTGGTTCAGAATCAGCCTCGGAACAAGATGATATTCCGATAACTACTAATATCATTAAAAATGTATTTTTCATATTTTTGCTAACGGTTCATATTCTTTATTTTTTCTGCAAAGTCATCAGAATCAACACCGCTGTTGACTAATTTCAGAGCCTTATCGACCACATAAGAAACATTCTCTGGCGAAAAGCTCAAACCAACCGCCAAACGCTCTAAAATATCAGTTTGTCTTTCTCCTAAATGATTATCTGCGTATACCATACGAGCCAAGTCATATAAACGCTCCAATCGTTTGTCATAACTTGTAGGCGGATTTATAGGATGTGTCATATAATCCTTTAAAATTTCTTTATAATCCCTATCCGATATATCAAGTCTTCCTGCCAAACGGTCCAAAAAAGCTTTTTCTTCATCGGTTATTACTCCATCACTCATAGCAATCCGCACTATAGCTGCAAAATGGCCCTGATTTCTTTTTTGAAACCCACTATCAAATAAATCTGAAAACGACATATATACTTTTTAATTTTTAATGTGACAAATATAATTTTTTTCGATGTCATAATTTATATTCGGCACAATTTTGTTTTTATTTCAATGGCTAATTTTAAAGTTTAACCCCGATTATGAAGAAAAATAAAGCTTCCTTTGGCATAGAATAAAGTACCCATTATATTTGCACAAATTTTTATCGCTTGACCCAAGCTACAATCCAACACCTGTTTGCAAAGTCTTCGCAACTGCGAAAACTGAAAACTACTATTGCCCAATCTGAAACGTCTACCGCTACCAGGTTGTATCTAAACGGACTTACCGGTTCTGCTTTATCCTTTGTTTTGTCCGATGTTTTTAAAAATTCGGAGTCCCCATTTTTATTACTATTCAATGATAAAGAAGAGGCAGCCTATCATTTGAACGATATAGAACAATTGGTTGGCGGGAAAGATGTTCTTTTTTACCCGGGCAGTTATCGTAGGCCCTACCAAATTGAGGAAACCGATAATGCCAATGTACTGTTACGGGCCGAAGTTTTAAACCGTATCAATTCAAGAAAAAAACCTGCGGTCATTGTCACCTACCCTGATGCTCTTTTCGAAAAAGTGGTCACCCGAAAAGAACTGGATAAGAATACGTTGAAAATAAAATTAGACGATTCAATTTCTTTGGATTTTTTAAACGAAGTCCTTTTTGAATACCTGTTCAAACGTGTAGACTTTGTAACCGAACCTGGTGAATTTTCAGTACGTGGTGGGATTGTAGATGTATTTTCTTTTTCCCATAATGAACCCTACCGCATCGAGTTTTTTGGTGATGATGTAGATAGCATTCGAACTTTTGATGTTGAAACACAACTCTCAACCCAAAAAGTAAAAAAAATTACCATCATACCTAATGTAGCCAATAAGTTCACGCAAGAAAAGAGAGAAATCTTCTTAAAATATATTGCCGCAAATACGATTATTTTTGTCAAAAACACCGAATTACTTTTTGACCGATTGAATAATTTCTTCGGAAAGGCAGAAGAGGCATTTGCCAAATTATCGCAAGATATCGAACATGCCCAGCCTGAAAAATTATTTGTAAATGCCCAATTGTTCAAGAATCAGTTGAATGATTTCAGATTGATTGAAATGGGGGCTGTCAAGCTGAGCGCGGTCGAAGCACAATCAACGCAAATAACCTTTAACACAAAACCCCAACCTTCATTCAATAAAAAATTCGATTTATTGATTGAAAACCTAAACCATAACCATCAAAACGGATATACTAATTATATCTTTTGTGCTACTGACCAGCAAGCCAAACGCTTTCATGATATTTTTGAAGAGCTTGACCAAGAGGTACATTATAAAACCATAGTTTTTCCACTCTTTCAAGGGTTCATCGATGACGACCTAAAATTGGTCTGTTATACCGATCATCAAATTTTTGAGCGTTATCATAAATTCCATCTTAAAAATGGGTACGCCAAAAAGCAGGCGATAACGCTAAAAGAGCTCAACAAATTAGAGATTGGTGATTATGTAACCCATATTGACCATGGTATAGGCAAGTTCGGTGGTCTTCAAAAAATTGATGTAGAGGGTAAAAAACAAGAAGCTATTAAATTAATGTACGGTGAACGTGATATACTTTATGTAAGTATCCACTCCCTACATAAAATTTCTAAATTCAATGGTAAGGATGGTGCAGTACCTAAAATTTACAAATTAGGTTCTGCCGCATGGAAAAAAATCAAACAGAAAACAAAATCAAGGGTCAAAAAAATCGCTTTTGACCTTATAAAGCTATATGCAAAACGAAGGCTGGAAAAAGGTTTTCAATATGGCCCTGACGGCTATCTACAACATGAGCTCGAAGCTTCTTTTATTTATGAAGATACCCCTGACCAGAGTAAAGCTACCGAAGATATCAAAAGGGATATGGAAAGCGAGCGCCCCATGGATCGCCTTATCTGTGGTGATGTAGGCTTTGGAAAAACCGAAGTGGCCATTAGGGCCGCTTTTAAGGCGGTGGCCAATGGCAAACAAGTGGCGGTTTTAGTGCCTACTACTATTTTAGCTTTTCAGCACAGCAGAACCTTTAGTGAGCGTTTAAAAGATATGCCCGTAAATGTCGATTACCTGAATCGTTTTCGTACTACCAAAGAAAGAAAACAAACTTTAGAGAGGTTAGAGGCCGGCCAAGTCGATATTCTTATAGGAACACACCAATTGGTCAACAAAAATGTAAAATTTAAAGATCTTGGCTTACTGATCGTAGATGAGGAACAAAAATTTGGCGTATCAGTAAAAGATAAATTAAAATCGATCAAAGAAAATGTTGATGTGCTCACATTGACTGCCACACCCATTCCGAGAACTTTGCAATTTAGTTTAATGGCTGCCCGTGATTTATCTGTTATTAATACGCCGCCGCCTAATCGATACCCTATTGAAAGCCAGGTTATACGGTTTAGTGAAGAAACTATTCGTGACGCTGTCACTTATGAAATTCAACGCGGCGGACAGATATTTTTCATACACAACCGTATTGAAAATATAAAAGAAGTCGCAGGTATGATACAACGTTTAGTGCCCGATGCCAAAATCAGAATTGGCCACGGACAAATGGAAGGTAAAAAATTAGAGACCTTAATACTTTCTTTTATGAATGGGGAATTTGATGTATTGGTTTCTACAACCATTGTTGAAAATGGACTTGATGTTACCAATGCCAATACCATCTTCATTAACAATGCCAATAATTTTGGGCTCAGTGATTTACATCAAATGCGCGGCCGTGTAGGTAGAAGCAATAAAAAAGCCTTCTGTTATTTTATTACACCGCCATACGATATGATGACCAATGATGCCCGTAAAAGAATTCAGGCATTGGAGCAGTTCACTGAACTTGGCAGTGGGTTTAATATCGCCATGAAAGATTTAGAAATTCGTGGTGCAGGTGATATATTAGGAGGTGAGCAAAGCGGATTTATCAATGAAATAGGATTTGAGGCCTATCAAAAAATATTAGCGGAAGCTATTGAAGAATTAAAAGAAAATGAGTTTAAAGAACTTTATGAAGAAGTAGAGGGCACTGTGGATAAAGTATTTGTAAAAGAAACCCTATTGGATTCTGATTTCGAATTGCTGTTTCCTGATGATTATATCAATAATAGTACAGAGCGCTTAAATCTATATACTGAACTCAACCAGATAAAAGATGAAGAAAATCTACAAAAATTTGAATCTAAATTAGTTGACCGTTTTGGAGAATTGCCTTCTGAAGCTGATGACCTGCTTAATTCGGTTCGCATAAAATGGGCGGCAAATAGCATTGGTCTAGAAAAAGTGGTCATGAAAAAAGGAAAGCTTATTGGGTATTTTATCTCTGACCAACAATCTGATTTTTTTCAAAGTCCGGGCTTTACACGCGTACTACAATTTGTGCAAAGCCATTCGAATATTTGTACCATGAAAGAAAAACAAACTCGAAACGGACTGCGTTTATTACTGGTCTTCGAACGTATTACTTCTTTAGATAAGGCATTAGCAGCATTAAACCCGATTATGCATTAGAACTTCGTTATGAGGTTCTAATGCATGTCATTGATTTTAGCAACATATGAAAAAACTGACCCTGATTTTCGCTTTTCTAGCAAGTTTTGCAGTAAGCGCCCAACATACTATCTCAGGCACCTTCTCTCCTGCCAAAGAATACTCATGGCTTATTGCCTACAGGCTAAAACCTGGCACTCAAAACTATATTGCCGATACGGCTATTAAAAAAGGCGCTTTCAATTTGACCATTCCTGAAAATGCGCTACCTGGCATGTATCGTTTGGTATATGCGGTACCCCAAGAAGAATTTTATTTCGATGTCATTTATAACGGTAAAGAAGATATTGAACTTACTTTCAATATTAATGACGGAGCAAAATTTATAACATCTGAAGAAAATATCCTTTTCAATTCGCACTTTGAAGCTATTAATTCGATCGAACAGGAAATTGTAGATTTTTATTTGTCTGAAGAAACCACCGAAAAAGTGTTTTCAGATGTATCCAAACAATTGAAAGCTGCTCAAAAATTGTATGAGGAAAAATCAGAAGGACTAATAGCACATGAATTCATTTCGGCCAATACTATACAAATTCCAACAAATTATGTGACCGTTCAAGATTATTTAGCATATAAAAAGAAAAACTATTTTAATGGTTTCGATTTTAAAAATCCGGTTTTGCAAGCTTCGGGTTTCTTGACCGATAAAGCAACCAATTATGTATTTACTGCCTTACCGATAGAACAAATCACTCAACAGGAAACTGAAAAAGAAATGCAAACCAATATTCAAACAGTCAATGATAAAATAAGCGGGATTGGTGCTGCTTTTAAGCTTCATGTTTTCTATACCTTATGGTCTCAAGCTTCTGCCAGTGACTATAATAAAGTATCTGATTTTGTTTACGACCCATATTTAAAAGAATTAGCAATAGCTGGTAATTATCAAGAAATAATTGACGAAATTGACACTCATAATCGATTGCGTTTTGGAGCCAAAGCCCCTGATATTCTATGGAAAGAAGAAGGGTCAGATAAAAAACTAAGTGATTTAAATGGAGCTGAAAACTATGTACTTGTTTTTTGGAGCAGCACCTGTTCACATTGTTTGAAAGAACTACCCGCATTACACAAAGAACTTAAAGGCAATACTAAAGTAACAGTAATTGCAATAGGGTTGGAAGATGATGGTATGACATGGAAAAAAGAATCGGCAAAACTATCTAATTTTAAACATGCCCTAGCGCTGGGCAAATGGCAAAGTGATTATGCCAAATTGTATGATATACATACAACGCCCTCCTATTTTATATTGGATAAGGAAAAACGTATTATAGCAAAGCCCGAAAGTGACAAAACATTAGTTGAGTTTCTAAAAGAATAATACCAATATGACTCATTTTGGTATAAGGCCCGGTACGTCTTTGCGAGGAGTTTTTTACGACGAAACAATCTGTCCATTTATTCCAGATCAAGCATTTCTATGTCAATTCAACAAATTGACTGACACTTTGTAAAGAAGAGAATGGTTATAGCGTCTTTAAATCTTTAATCGTTTTAAAGGCTACATCAACCTGACTATCATCAACTAAGATAGTAAACTCGTTAGTAGTTGAAATAACCTCATAAAGAACAATACCTTCCCAAGCCAAACGCTGAAAAATAAAATAATAAATACCAGGGACAGAAACATTTTCTGCAGGCAACTTCACGGTAATCGATGAAAGCTCTTCTGCTTTTTGAGTGCGTTTTTCATCTTTAAAAAGTGCTTCAACTGTTTTATCCATAGTATTGCTTATCACAATATTAATTTCATTTACACCTCTTGATGAAGTATAAAACACATCTTGATTGGCATTTATTTCTTCTAAAAGCCTAGCCTGTTGCGACAGGATAGTATCAGAAGCTATAAAAGTATAATCGCTCAAAGAAGACCGTACAGTAATTTCGCCAATATTTTTTAAGACTTTAATAATTTTGTGAGTTGCTCTAAACTCAAGATTATCAGACAATCGTTTTAAAGCCATGACAATAGCTCCGTTTCGAATATCTTTTCCGAGTTCTTCCTCAATCTCTTTTTTTACGATACGTGATAAAGAAGTGAGATTAATAATACCTTGTGCTAAAGCGCTTTGTAAAAATGGTTTTTTCTTAATGTACTGTTCTACGACTGATGAAATAGTTTTCATAAGATTGGTCTTATAAAGAATAAAAATAACAATTTGTTACAAATAAAACAAATTGTTCACGATTAAAAGTCTATTTAATATTATAGAGTAAGGAATTTATTAGCGAACGGGTTCAACATCAAACTTGCTAAATGGGCAGTTAAAAACCCTTTTTACTTATCAAGGATATAATACCCTGTAGAAATTAGCCAGTAATGAAGGTTAAAAATGATAGAAAGCGCTTTCTAAATGTTCTATCTTAAATATCTTGCTATTTTTCAAAATGGTGATAACATCAAAACGCACTTCAACATCAATATTTTGTTCAGTTACATAATGGTCTGCTGCCATAACCAATAACTTGATTTTTTTAGCAGTAATAGTTTCAGCAATAGGTATAATTTGGTCATTACTTCTTGCCCTAACTTCAACAATTGCCAAAATACCACCTTTTTGAGTTATAACATCAATTTCAGCTTTAAGATATCTGTAATTTCTATACTTAATTTTGTATCCTTTATTAATTAAAAAATCAACAGCAATCTGCTCTCCCTCTTTTCCAAATTCATTATGTTTCCCCATCAGTTATTTTAAAATATTGTATTGATTGCGTATTTCATCGAAAAAAGCTACCAATAAACGTCTTATTTATCGATATCACCGTATATTCCAAGTGCAGTATATCGAAAATATTACAGTTTATATACTACATAATTAATATTAACGTTAAAAAGTAGCCCACAAGTACTTTGAACGAACTTATTAACCCCTAAATGACTATGGAATATTTCATTAATTGTAATACTTCAACTCTTGCGCCACAAACAGGTGGTTTAACCCAACAGCAAGTAGCCCACTTATATAGAAGACTTGGTTTTAGTGCATCTATACAAACTGTAAATGCAGGAACCGGGCAAACAGCCAACGCTTTAGTTGATTCTTTAATCAATGAAGCTTTCAATAAGACATCACTACCACCGCCTATATGGGCCAATTGGAACGACAGTAACTACCCCGCCGATAATGACGCAGCTGGCCAAATTAGAAGGCAGCAACGTCAAGAGTGGAGGTTAGCCTACGCAAATACAATGTTAAGTGGTAACCTTCGCGACCGTATGAGCTTTTTTTGGAGCAATCATTTTGTTACTGAATTAGATGTTTACCGGTGTAATGCTTTCTTATATGAATACACAAACTGCTTACAACGTAATGCCATTGGAAATTTCAGAACTTTTGTTAGCGAAATAGGTCTTACCAATGCCATGCTATATTATTTAGATGGTGTATTTAACAATGGTAACAACCCTAATGAAAATTATGCTCGTGAATTATATGAGCTTTTTAGTTTGGGTGATGGCAATGGTTATACAGAGGAAGATATTATAGAAACCGCCAAAGCCCTTACTGGGTATGTTGAAAGAGGCGAGTTAGGCTGCGAGGCAGTTCAGTTTAGGGCTGACCGCCATGATGCAGGACCAAAGACTATATTTGGACAAACTGGTAATTGGGGATATGATGATGTCATCAATATTCTTTTTACACAACGCTCCAATGAAATTGCCGAATTTATTTGTAGAAAATTATATGAATTTTTTGTACACCCTGATTCTAGAGATGATGCAGGTAACGCCCAAACCATAATAACAGGTATGGCAGCGACTTTTACCGCTAACAATTTTGATATAGCACCAGTACTATCACAATTGTTTAAAAGTCAGCACTTTTTTGATGATGATGCTCTAGGTGTGATTATAAAAAGTCCGTATGATGTATACTTTAACTTAATAAAAGAAACTGGTTTCACCCATACTGATACTACTGTACAAGCAGTAATGAATTATAGTAGTCTTCTTAGTCAAACATTATTTGACCCTGTAGACGTTGCAGGTTGGCAAAGAGACCGATCATGGGTCAATACCAATTTTATGATTGGCCGTTGGTTAACGCTAGAGAATATTCTTGAAATGTTTTTCCAAGCAGATAACGAACAGTTCAGAGCATTTGGATTAGAGATTACAGGTGTTGATGGAACGAATAGTAACAACCCAGATATTATAGCAAGAGCTATAATAGATTTCATTTTACCCAAAGGACTGTTAAATGATGTTCAATATACATTGGCATTTACTGCATTCAGAAGTGATACAGACCCTACATATTATGAAGGCGGAAATGATGAAACATGGACATTGGCCACATGGGTCAATGCGCCGTTTCAAGTATATTTATTATTAAGACACCTTTCTAGACAACCAGAATTTCAACTAAAATAAACACCTACTATTATGTGCGATACTCACGATACAACACCCCATAAAGGCATAGAACATGAAGGTCATGATCACGAACATAAGGCTTGGAGCAGACGTTCGTTTCTGCAAGCATTAGGTATAGCCGGTTCTGGTTCAATGATGTTGGGCAGCAACTATTTGACAGCATCAGTTCCTTCACCATTAATAGCTGCAATAGGCGAAACAGAAACAGAAAATATATTGATTCTAATTCGTTTGTCAGGTGGTAATGATGGTCTAAGTACTGTCATACCTTTGGAACAATATGATGCTTACAGAAATGCACGACCAAATATTTTCGTGCCCGAAAGTAAAGTCTTAAAACTTACTGATGAATTTGGTGTTCCTTCTTATATGGGTGCTTTAGAACCTATGTGGGGCGATGGTCAGTTCAAGGCCGTTCATGGCGTTGGTTATGAAGGTCAAAGTTTATCACATTTTACCGGCTCCGATATTTTTAGTAATACTGATTTGACAACTACAGGTCTTGGCGGAGAAGATACTGGTTGGATGGGGAGACACTTTGAACAATGTTTTCCTGATTATCTATCAGATTTTCCAGGTAGTAGACCTGAAGGTCCGGCTGCCGTTCAAATTGGAAGTTTTGGTAACTTGGTTTTTGAAGGAGAAGAGACCAACTACGCTTTTGTAGCCAATAATATAAATCAGTTAGAACAAATTGCTGAAACAGGATTACAATATTCTGTAGATACAGCTTTATTTGATGACTGTATGTATGGTGATCAGCTAAGATATTTAAGAGGTGTGTCGAATGTTACCAATGAGTATGCTGGTAAAATTCATGCCGCCTGGTTACGAGGTCAAAACCAAGTGGAATATCAAGACAATGGTTTTGCTCGTCAATTGGCTCTTTTAGCAAGATTAATAAAAGGTAATTTGGGCACCAAAGTGTATATGATCTCTATGGGAGGCTTTGATACCCATGGTAATCAGCCTGAAGCGCATGCCCGTTTAATGACCAATTTATCAATAGCTGTAGATAATTTTTATGATGATCTTGGTTTTACCGAACAAGATGATAAGGTATTGAGTATGACCTTTTCTGAATTCGGAAGACGAATTTTTGAAAACGGTTCAAACGGTACCGACCATGGTAAGGCATCACCAACCTTGTTCTTTGGTTCAGGGTTAAATGGTAGTGCTTTTGTTGGTGACCACCCTACATTAGATGATCCTGACGGAAGAGGAAACTTGGAGTTTACTATGGATTTTAGAGACCTTTACGCTACAGTATTGGCTGAATGGCTCTGTGTTGACATTCCACTGGTAGAACAACATTTATTAGGACACCCTTATGCTCCGGTAAATCTTGGTTTTAATTGTAGTGGTACAACTTTCCCTGATATTGCAATTAATGACGGTGACCCTACTCTGCCAACTCCACCAGATGCTACGGATCCTAACCCAAATTTATTGGATGCCATTGTACATAGACCGTTTTACCCTACTGATGAAGCACCACATATCTATTTGGAGCTGCCATTTAGTGCCCATGTTGATATTCAGTTATTCAATATTATAGGTCAACACGTAGGTACCGTTTATAATGAAATGGTGATGGAAGGTCAGACCGAGATTAATGTTCGAGAACGAATGCCCGTACATTTATCAACCGGAAAATACGTTTATCGTATTAGTGTTCAAGACCAAAAAATGAGTAAATCTATAATGGTTGTATAAAACTCCAATACAGTAAAAATATAGTGATTTATACGACTTTTGTCGTTCCCTAAATTTACCCCTGTTTTATGTAAAGCTTTCGATTATACACCCACTGTATAAATCGGAAGCTTTCTTTTTTCTACAATTATAGATCACCCGCATAAAAATCTTTATTTTTGAGGCCTAATTCTATTTTTGATGGCCAAAGACCAACACAATCCTGCTCGTTATACAATTACCGCTGCTTTGCCTTACACCAACGGCCCTATACATATTGGGCATTTGGCAGGTGTGTACGTACCAGCCGATATTTATGCTCGCTATTTACGTTTGACCGGTAATGATGTCGCTTTTATTTGCGGAAGTGATGAACATGGTGTGGCTATCTCAATGAAGGCAAAAAAAGAAGGAGTTACCCCAAAAGAAATTATTGATAAATACGATGGTATTATCCGAAAATCATTTGAAGAATTCGGAATCACCTTCAATAACTATTCTCGTACCTCAAGAGACATTCATCATAAAACTACTAGTGATTTTTTTAAAAAATTATACGAACAAGGCGATTTTATTGAAAAAACTACTGAACAATTGTATGATTCCGAAGCAAAACAATTTTTAGCCGATCGTTTTGTTGTAGGCACTTGCCCAAAATGCGGACATGAAGAAGCCTATGGCGACCAATGCGAAAATTGCGGGTCTACTTTGAATGCAACTGATTTGATCAACCCTAAGTCTACCATATCTAATGCTGTACCGACCCTAAAAGAAACCAAACATTGGTTTTTGCCATTAGATAGACATGAAGATTTTTTAAAGGAATGGATTTTAGAAAGTCATAAATCTGATTGGAAACCTAATGTATATGGTCAATGTAAAAGCTGGATTGATGACGGATTAAAACCTCGTGCCGTAACCCGTGATTTAGATTGGGGCATACCCGTACCGGTAGAAGGTGGTGAAGGCAAGGTTTTGTACGTTTGGTTTGATGCACCTATAGGGTATATTTCATCTACCAAAGAATGGGCAGAACGTGAAGGAAAGGATTGGGAACCTTATTGGAAGTCAGAAGACACCAAAATGGTGCATTTTATTGGAAAGGATAATATTGTTTTTCATTGCATCATCTTTCCAGCGATTTTAAAAGCGCATGGCGGCTATATTCTTCCGGATAACGTTCCCGCTAATGAGTTTTTAAATTTAGAGGGAAACAAATTATCGACCTCAAAAAACTGGGCGGTATGGTTGCATGAGTATTTGCAAGAGTTTCCAGACATGCAAGATGTATTGCGATATACCTTGACTGCAAACGCACCTGAAACAAAAGACAACGATTTCACTTGGAAAGATTTTCAAGCACGTAACAATAATGAACTTGTTGCTATCTTCGGAAACTTTATCAATCGCGTGGTTGTTCTTACCAATAAATATTATGAAGGAGTTATACCAAATCCTTCGGAATTCTCAAAAGTGGGAGACTTTGGCTACGCTAAAAAAATTCCCGACAACTATATCAAATTCCCTCGAACGCTACCGTTTTCGGGAAGCTGGCCAAAAATTAATGAATTTAGCACGTTTGGGCAACAAGTACCTAGCCGATGAAGAACCCTGGAAAGTAATTAAGCAAGATGAAGAACGGGTAAAAACCATTATGTTCGTAGCGCTACAGATCGCTACTGGTTTAGCAGTTTTAAGTGAACCTTTTTTACCGTTTACTTCTAAAAAACTGAAAAACATCCTAAATGTCGCTTCGGCTACGCTCAGCGACCAAAATGTGAATCCTGAGCATAACCGAAGTCTTCGCTGGGCAGACGTTTCCCAAAAAGAAACCCTCCTCCCATCTAAGCACCAAATCAACAAAGCAGAACTTCTTTTCAGAAAAATTGAAGATCCCGAAATACTAAGAAGGCCAACGCAAACAAAGAACCCATGCCACAAAAAGACACCATTACCTTCGATGATTTTACAAAATTAGATATGCGAGTGGGCACCATAGTCGAAGCGGAGAAAATGGCGAAGGCTAAAAAATTACTCGTACTAAAAGTAGACACCGGGTTAGATACTAGAACTATAGTTTCAGGTATCGCAGAGAGTTTTACCCCTGAAGAAATAGTGGGTAAAAAAGTTACTGTTTTGATTAATCTTGCCCCACGAACTTTAAGAGGGGTAGATAGTGAGGGCATGATTCTTATGGCAGAGAATGCTGAGGGAAAATTGGTTTTCGTAAACCCTGATGAAAATGGGGTTAGTAATGGTGAGGGAATTAGTTAAATAATTTACTTATTCCACAAAAATTCTCATTGAACTCGTTTAAACGAGTTCATTGTGTAAATAGTCTGTTTGGTCGAGCGCAGTCGAGTGGTATTAGTCACTTTAGAAGACATTTGAAACCTCAACTTTGGGCTAGTGTCAAGTCAAGCTAAAACCTTCGGGTAATCCAATGCGTCTTAATAATTCCGTAGCTACGGCTATGCAATGATTTTTTGCCTTGGCCTGGCACAAAATCCACGATTGCCTTACCCGACATTTCAGCTTGACTTAACACTAGGTCAAATAGACCTAGTCGTTCAGTTTTAGAAAATTAAATACGTACTTAGAACCAGTAATATAATCAGAATGCCTATAATGGTGGCGTACTTCCAAGGAGTAGTATCAATAACATCAGTCACTTGAGGCACATATTCATCGGTTTTAGGTTTGATAGCACCTACTACAAGCATGATAATAATATTTACCACAAATAAAATCCCCATGATATGCAAAAAGTGTGGATATGCTTCTGCCTTAATTATAGCTAATTGAGCAGCATCGGTAATACCATTTGCTTCTGCTTCTGCTATCGCAGATTCTACCATATTTGGCCCTAAACCTAACAAACTGATCAGGTACATTAATACGCCGCCCACTAAAACTATTTTCGCACCTATAGCTGGTACTTTTTTCGTCAAAATCCCAATAAGCACTACTGCCAGAATAGGTACACTTAAACTACCTAAGCCCTGCTGAATGTAAGAGAAAAGTCCGTCCGGAGCATAGCGTATAAAAGGAGCGATCGACATTGAGATTACGGCCAAACCTAATCCAAAGCGTTTCCCTGCTTTTACTGTTTGAAGCTCTGTAGCTTCTCGATTAAAGAATTTCTTGTACAAGTCAAAACCAAATAAGGTAGCACTACTATTTAATAAGCTATTGAATGAACTTAAAATAGCCCCAAACAAAACAGCTGCAAAGAAACCCAAAAGACCGCTAGGTAAAACTCTTCGCACCAATTCTGGATAAGCTGCATCCGCATCGGTTAATTCAGACCCAAACATATTATAGGCAATTATCCCAGGAAGTACTACAATAACTGGAATCATGAATTTAACGAAAGCTGCCAACATCATACCCTTTTGACCTTCTGCCAAGCTCTTTGCACCAAATACACGTTGCAGAATAGATTGATTGGTACCCCAATAGTACATTTGGGCAATCATCATTCCTGTAAATATGGTACCTACTGGAATGGAAGACGTTACATCACCCGTAACATTAAATTTATCTTGATTCTCTACCCATAATTTAGATAAGCCACCCATAACACTGTTATCTTCACTAATCATTATAAGTCCAAAATATGGAATAAGTAAACCTCCGATCAATAAGCCTATTGCATTCACTAGATCAGAAATGGCCACAGCTTTAAGTCCGCCATAAATAGCATAAATAACACCGATCAAGCCAATACTCCATACACAAATCCAATAGGCGGCGGTTTCAGAGACACCTAGGGTTGCTGGCAGTTCGAACATTGTTATAAATGCCTTAGAACCTGCATACAAAATGGTAGGTAATAGTACAATACCAAATGCGATTAGAAATAAAACCGATAAAATTGCTTTTGTATTTTCATCAAAGCGACCTTCAATAAATTCAGGAATAGTGGTAATACCTTTCTTCATGTATTTTGGCAAAAACCAAACAGCGGTAATTACCATAGCGATTGCTGCAAGCGTTTCCCAAGCCATTACTAATATACCTTCCGAAAAGGATTGCCCATTTAAACCTACTATTTGTTCTGCGGACAAGTTGGTTAAGAGTAATGAACCCGCGATTGTTATTGCGCCTAAACTACGGCCACCTAAATAATATCCGTCAGCAGTATTTTCATTGTTTTTTCTTTCGAGTCGAATACCATGCAACTGCAGCAACTAATAAGGTAAAGCCAATAAAAGAAAAGATTGATAACATAGTTATAATTGGTTATTTAGAAGGTTACTATTATATTTTTAATTCTCAATATTTCTGATAATTTTACACAGATTTCCAACAGCAACTACACTTCCTGAACCAATAACGCTATTATTACCTATCGTAAACCCCTCGGTTTATAATCGCACCACGACCAATCCACACGTTATTACCTATTCAAATGGACTTTGCAAATTCAATACCTGACTTACGTGCTTCAAATTCTACAGGATGAGTTGCGGTAAAAACTTTCACTGAAGGTGCCAACATCCCATTTTTGCCAATGAACTCGTTTAAATTTTTTGTTTGGAACCGAAAATATTCGCTTTTGTGCTCATATGAAGTCATTTTTTATTAGCATAGCATAGCTACGGTAGTCAAAAATTGCAAAATATGAGTGCAAAATGGAATATTTGCAGGTACCTGCCTGCCGTCAGGCAGGAAAGAAAAAGTTTAAACGAGTTCAATATAAACAAGCGCAGTGTCTAATATAATACATCCAAAATTAACATATCCATTTTCATCCTAATAAATATTAAATCCGTAATCGCAAAATAAAAGGATTATCAATCAAAGAACTTTTCGTGGGCACCGACTGAAGTTCACTGGGTACAGTACGAAGCTGTATGCTTCGCAGAGCTGGGGGTATACTAAAAACTGATAAATATTTTGCAAAGTTTGGTATTGAAAAACCTTTTAAGTTTTTCAAAAAACGATATTAGCTATGTATTGGCCGCTTTTTTTTCAAGATCGGTAAAGTGGGCAACTGTTTTTACCAATCGATTGTGATTTTTCACAAAAGGATTGGTCCGATCCCACACAT